>DBDO01000024.1:312-6658 GCA_002293605.1 Desulfovibrionaceae bacterium UBA930 | reverse complement strand
CTGCTGGCCGCAGCCGCCGCAAGCGCCTTTTTGGCCGCCGCCCTTGGCGTGTATATCCCCGGCGCGGTGCGCAGCCTCATTCCCTCGCTCCACCTCGGCACAGTCTGCGCGGCGCTCGCCCTGTTCGCGCTTCCGGCCCTGCTCTGCGGCATGGTTTCCCCCTATGCGATCCGTCTGGCCATAACGGCAAGTGACACGGCAGGCGCTACCATCGGACGCCTCAACGCCATCGGCACAATCGGCAGCATAGCGGGAACGTTTCTTGGCGGCTTCGTACTGCTTTCCTGGTTCAGCACCAGCACCATCATTCTTGGCGTGGCCGCCGTCCTGCTGGCCGCCGCTTTTCTGGTCAGCCTGCGGCCCATCGTATCCAGGGCCGTGATCGGCCTGCTCATTCTGGCCGCCATTATCGGCAATGAAAGCTATGCCGCCTGGGTGGAAAAAACAGGCTTTGCCGAGGGCATTCCCATAAATATTGATACGCCCTACGCCTCCATGCGCGTGCTCAAAGGCAGCCGGGACGGGCGCGAGGCCCTGCTGATCATGACCGACCCCGGCAGTTCCCAATCCGGCATGTATCTTGACGACCCGCAGGAACTGCTCTTTGAATACACCCACTTTTACGGCCTGGGAACGGCTATGAACCCCGATGCGAAGCGCATTCTCATGCTCGGCGGCGGGGGCTATTCCGTGCCGAAATGGCTGCTGGCGGGGAGGTCGGATTTGCAGGAGCGGGATTTTAGCCTGGATGTGGTGGAGCTCGACCCCGGCATGAGCGAGACGGCGGAGCGCTTTTTCAAGGCACCGCTGCATGATCCGCGCATGCGCGTTCACCACGAGGACGCCCGCGCCTTTATCAACCGCGCCGCCGCAGCCCTGCCAAAGGGGCAGCCCGGCCCCTACAACCTGATCTTCGCCGATATCTTCAATTCCTGGTATACCGTGCCCTTTCATGTGGGCACGGCTGAGGCTGCCCGGCGTATCCACAGCCTGCTGGCCGATGACGGCATCTATATTATGAATGTCATCACCGCTGTCAGCGGCGACAAGGGACGCCTTTTACGCTCCATCCGCAACGCCTTTCTCGAATCCTTTGCCGAGGTGCATGTTTTCCCGGTGCAGCACAAGTACAGTGGAGCCCTGATTCAGAATGTCATGCTGCTGGCCTTCAAAACGCCGCGCCCCCTGCCCGACCCCGCGCGAGAAAACGTACCCCCGCATATAGCCCGTATGCTGGACAAGCGCTGGACCTCGCCCTTTCCCGCAAGCGATGCCGATGTAGACGCCCTGCGCGATGATTTTGCGCCGGTAGAGCGCTATACCCTGGGCTTTGCCGACTAAGCTCAGGCCCTATTCATTTGGCTGGGGAGCCTGTTTTGGGTTTATCCGCCTTTGCTTTGCGAAGGACAAACGGCCCCTGCACCCCCAGTTCAATACGCCTCTCCAACAACTCTCGTTTGGGCAGCCTTCCTGCCCTTCCCCGCGTAAAAAAACACAACAATAATTTCTTAATTTCCAATATATTATATAAATTTTGAAAAATTATTTTGAAAAAATGATATTTTTTTTACAAAAGACTCTAAAGTTTTTATAGATTAATAAAAAAAAATAGGTTAGCGTTCTCTTCATGTTCTCGGGATATATTCTAGACTTTGTGCCGAGGTGTGCCCGAAAAAACGGGTTCCGGGCCGGAATCAGGGGGGCCGCTCCGCAACAATGCCCACCGTTCCCGCGCCTTTCGCTGTATGCAGGTATCCGGTCGATTCAAGCGGGAAAGATCGTTTGAGGACAGCATGCTCAAAGATTCGCACAGCCCAAGCAGCCGTTCCATTCCGGCGGACAACTCTCTTCCGAAGCCGGATATAGAGGCCGCTTCCGGGTCTTCTCCTGTCCTTGATCCGCACAGTCTGGCCGTCTCCCTGCTCAAACAGGAATATAAAAAAGCATATGTCGAATTAGCCCGTTCAGGCTCCGGTGTGCAGCTATATTCCGGCGGGGGGGATGCGGCAAAAGGCAGCTCCATGCTTGTCAGGCGCATGCTCCATACAGAAACGGGCGCAACCCTCCCTGGCAGAAGGGTCCCGCTCAGGGAGGAAATGCCGAGCGCCGTGCGCGCGTATGACTTTGCCGTGGCCTGCATGCGAGAGGCCATGGCCTCGGCAGGGCAGGGCCGCTTTCAGGGCGGCGCGGCAAGCGATGCCGCGCTGGGCCTGGTAGAAAGCCTTGAGCGCAATATAGACGCCCTGCTCTGCCTGCCCCGCATGCAGCAGCGCGATGACTATATGTATACGCACGGCGTCAATGTAGCCACTCTCCTTGCCGCCTATGCCATGGTCTCAGGCAAACCGCGGCGCAAAGTCCTCATCTACGCCCTGGCCGGTTTGTTTCACGACATCGGCAAGGTTCTGCTGCCCGCAGCCCTGCTCAATGCCCGCAGGCAACTCAGCATTACCGAGCAGACCCTGGTCATGCGCCACCCCATGCTCAGTTGCGATCTGCTGGCCACGCTGCCGGATCTACACTCCGAGGTAATCATGGCCGCCCTTGAGCACCATGAACGCTACGATGGCTCCGGCTACCCCAAGGGCCTCTCGGGCGATGCCATTTCAGATGTAGGGCACCTTGCGGCCGTGGCCGACTCCTACGATGCCCTTTCCAGCCACAGACCCTACAAGGGGCCGCTTTTCCCGCACAAGACCCTGGGCGTGCTCTACCAGATGCGCCAAAAGCAGTTCCATTCCGAAACTGTGGAAAAATTCGTACGCATGGTCGGCATTTACCCCGTAGGCAGCATAGTGGAACTTAAAGACGGCTATCGCGGCGTGGTCACTGCCAGCAACTACACCAACCCCATGCTGCCCCTGGTGACGCTCGCCCTTGATCCGCAAGGCACTGCCATGTGCCCGCACGAATGTGACATGGCTACGGAGGCGGTTTCCGGCATCGCCCGTTGCCTGCCCCCGGAGGGCTCCGGTATTGATCCCTGCCGGGCCCTGGGCATAGTTCTTTAGGGATACAGGGAACACCATGCGCTACTGCGCCCTTTGCTGCATCGCCAAAGACGAAGACCGGTTTCTCAAGGAATGGCTCTGCTATCACGCCCTGATCGGCTTCGAGCATTTTTTCATTTACGACAACCTGAGCGCCCTGCCTGTGGCAACGCTGCTGGAAGGCTGGGCCTCTCCTTCGCAGCTCACAATCATCCGCCCTGAAAAAGCGCTCAGTCAGGAACCCGCCTATACCCACTGCCTGCAACACTTTGGAGGAGAGTACCACTGGATGGCCTTTTTGGATGTGGACGAGTTTATCCGCCTGCATCCTGCGGAAGGAGAACTTGCGGACATCCGCATCTTTCTGGCCGAGTTTGAGGCATATGCGGCCCTCGGCCTGAACTGGCGCATCTTTTCCTCCTCAGGCCATGAGACCGCCCCAGAGGGACCGGTCATTGGTGCCTATACCCGCTCCTTTGGCGATGATGCGCATATCAAGTCCATTGTCCAGCCGCGTAAAATCCGCGCCTGCGCGAACCCGCACGCCTTTTACCCCAATCCGGGCGAACACGCGGTCAATGCCGCCCGTTTCCCCATTCCTCCCGGCTTTCCCTTTGCCCCTCCCGCAACGGATAAGGTGGCGGTCAACCATTATTTTTATAAATCTAGGGAGTGTTTCGCGCACAAGATAGCCAAGGGCAACCCCTGCAATATCGAGCGGCGCATGCAGGACTTTGATCAGCAGCGCAGCATGCCGGATGAGTGCGATGACGGCCTTGCCGCGCTTGCGCCCCGCGTGAGCGCCCTGCTGAGGGATGAAAAGCGAAAGTTGCTCACAGCGGGCATGCCAAAGCCTCTTACTGCCCCTTCCCCAGCTGATGGCGCTTCCCCTCCGGACAAGGACAGCCGCAGCGCCGCGCAAGACTGCCTTGCTTCGGCGCGCAGCGCCCTTTCTTCAAAAAAAATCCGCCAGGCCCTGCTGCATCTGTGTTATGCCGCGCTCCACAACGAGCGGGAAGGCAAGCCCGACACAATTCTCAGCCTTGACATCTGGACCTTGCGCGCGGAAGCCGCCCTTATGGGCGCAGATATGGACCTTGCCGAGCACTGCCTGCGCCAGGCCCTCGCCCTTGGAGCCGGAAGAAAAAGCTTCGCCCTACTGGCCGATATTTTGCTGCGCCGGAATAAATATAAGGAAGCCAAGGCTGTCATGGGCTTCCTGAACGCCTCCACGAGTAAATACCTGTGAGCCGGACCGTCCTTTCCCTTCCAAAAGCAGGGCGAAAAAAACAGGTAGAAGGATTTTTTTCGCGCGTTTACGCCCTGGTGGCCCAAATCCCGCCCGGCAAGGTCATGACCTACGGGCAGATTGCCGAACTGCTGGATAATGCCTGCTCGGCCCGCTATGTCGGCTATGCCATGCATGCGGCCCCAAAGGAGCGGGGGCTGCCCTGCCACCGGGTCATCAACAGGCTGGGCGAAATGGCCCCCGGCATGGCTTTCGGAGGCGCGGAAGAGCAGGCGCGTATTTTACGGGCCGAGGGCGCGGCCTTCAAAAAGAACGGCCGCGTGGACCTCGCCCTCTCGCGCTTTGTTCCCTGACTCCCTTTTCCCTCCCTCGACAAGCACCTCCGCTTCTGCCATACTTGCATATTCCACAGCGCAACTTTTTCTTCCCACGACAAAGGTGAGGCATGAGCAACGAACCGGACAAGATTATCTATTCCATGATTCGCGTGTCCAAGCGGCACGGGCAAAAAGAAGTCCTTAAGGACATCTCGCTTTCCTACTTCTACGGCGCGAAAATCGGCGTGCTCGGCCTGAACGGCTCGGGCAAGAGTTCGCTTTTGAAAATACTGGCCGGGGTGGATCAGGGCTTTGACGGTAAAACCGTGCTCGCCCCCGGCTTCACCATCGGCTACCTGGAGCAGGAGCCTCTGGTGGATGAAACGCGCAGCGTGCGCGAAGTGGTTGAAGAGGGCGTTGCCGAACTCACGGCCATTCGCGATGAATTCGAGGCCATCAACGCCAAATTCGCCGAGCCCATGGAGCCGGAGGAAATGGACGCCCTCATCCAGCGCCAGGGCGAGGTGCAGGAAGAGATGGATAACAAAAACATCTGGGATCTCGATGCCCGTCTGGACATGGCCATGGACGCCCTGCGCTGCCCCCCGGCCGACACCCCGGTTTCTGTCATCTCCGGAGGGGAGCGCCGCCGCGTGGCCTTGTGCCGTCTCTTGCTGCAAAACCCGGATATTCTTCTGCTGGACGAACCCACCAACCATCTGGACGCCGAGTCCGTGGCCTGGCTGGAACGCTACCTGCAAAGCTTTCCCGGCACGGTCATCGCGGTCACCCACGACCGCTACTTTCTGGACAACGTGGCCGGATGGATTCTGGAACTGGATCGCGGCCGGGGCATCCCTTGGAAGGGCAACTACTCCTCCTGGCTGGAACAGAAGCAAAAACGCCTGGCCAATGAAGAAAAGTCCGAGGCCGAACGCCAAAAGACCCTGCAACGCGAACTTGACTGGATCCGCATGGCACCCAAAGGCCGTCACGCCAAAAGCAAGGCCCGCATCAACGCCTACGAAGCCATGCTTTCGCACGAATCCGAACGCCGCGCCCCGGATCTGGAAATCTATATCCCGCCCGGACCGCGCCTTGGCAAGATCGTGGCCGAAGCGGAACACGCGCAAAAATCCATGGGCGACAAGCTTCTTGTGGACGACATGAACTTCATCATTCCGCCCGGAGCCATTGTAGGCATCATCGGCCCCAACGGCGCGGGCAAAACCACGCTCTTCAGGATGATCGCGGGTGCGGAAAAGCCCGATGCCGGAAGCCTGCGCGTGGGCGATACGGTCAAGTTGGCCTGGGTGGACCAAAGCCGCGAAGCCCTCACCCCCGGCAAAAGCGTGTACGAAATCATCAGCGAAGGCTACGACAGCATCAGGCTCGGCAACAAGGAAGTCAACGCCCGGGCCTACTGCTCGCGCTTCAACATTACCGGCGCGGACCAGCAGAAAAAGGTGGAGGTGCTCTCCGGCGGCGAGCGCAATCGCGTGCACCTCGCTCTGATGCTCAAATCCGGTGCCAATGTGCTCCTGCTCGACGAACCGACCAACGACCTGGACGTGAATACCATGCGCGCCCTGGAAGACGCCCTGGAAAACTTCGCCGGGTCCGTGCTGGTAATCAGCCACGACCGCTGGTTCCTGGACCGCATCGCCACTCATATTCTGGCCTTTGAAGGCGATTCCGCAGTCTGCTTCTTTGACGGCAACTACAGCGAATACGAAGAAGATCGCAAAAAACGCCTCGGCAAAGAAGCCGACCAGCCGCGCCGCGTCAAG
>DBDO01000024.1:0-171 GCA_002293605.1 Desulfovibrionaceae bacterium UBA930 | reverse complement strand
ACTATTTTCCGGCAGAGGCCTTTTATATCGGGCAGCGGCTTGCCGTGCCCCTTGGCAAGGGCTTGCGGGCCGGAGTGCTTGTCGGTTTTGAAGGGGAAAAAGCACAGCAAGGGGATAAGGCCGGGAGCTTTGCGCTCAAGCCCCTGTTGTGGCCCCTGGAAAAAGAGCCGC
>DBDO01000229.1 GCA_002293605.1 Desulfovibrionaceae bacterium UBA930 | reverse complement strand
CACAGGACGGGAGGCAGCGCCGCCCGCAGTATGCGCCGCCCGCGCGCGGGTCTGATGGGCGCGCATCAGGCTCATATCCAGCCCCCTTGCCCGTCAGGGATTTTGACCTTGGCAAAATCCAGGGCCACGAACTTTTCCGGCTCTTCGACCACATAGGCATCGTTGGAGCAGTTGAAATCTTCGATTTGGTCTTTTTTGGGGTTGTCGATGATCTGGCGGCGGGTGGAATCTTCCTGCACGTAGATGGAAAGGTTATCCAGACTGGTCACGACCAGGCCGCGCGCGGGAAAGTTGGACGGCGTCTGCCAGGGCAGCCCGCCATAGGTGGCCAGGGCGTTTTCCAGCAGGATCTTTTCCGAGGGCTTATCCGCCACCGCGCCCAGGAGCGCGGCCTTATCCCGGCCTATAAGGTCCGACCCCACAAGGGCGACCAGACCCACCCGCATATATTCGGGGATGCCCTGCACAAGATCATACACAGCCACATCAAGGCAGGAGTAATCCCCGCCCGCGCCGATGCGCAGTTCCCCAGGGGTTTCGCCTTCCATCAGGATATTGGCCGGAAGCGCCTCACGCATGTATTGCATCCAGCCCTTGTTCAGATCCTGCAAAAGGGGGTTGGCGGCAAGGTCGGTATCAAGCGCTGCGGCAATGCCGTGCCAGCCTGCCAGTTCCATATCAGAAGCGATACGCGCCCGGACGTACCGGGCATAGCGTTCCGCAAAATCCTGAAACCTAGCCCAGGCGTCTACAATGCGATAGGGCAGCGCCACATCGCGGTTGGTTTGCTTGCACTCGTAGCCGTATTTTCCCAGATTGCCTACGTAGCGGGCCTCGCGCTCCTTACCGGGCCGGCTGGTATCCGTGCGGCTGGACACGGGCGAGGACACCCCGCCCAGGATATTCTCCCCCTTGATTTCCGTCACAGGCAGGAGGTTGATCTGTTGCAGGAAGGCGGAGAGTTCCACAATCTTGTCCCGCAGGGTCTGGGCGATGGCAGGTTCCACGGAGAACTGAGACGCGACAGAATCAACGCCGTAGGTTGTGGCGAAACGGGCGCACATATGTTTGAACAAAAGACGGGTTTTCGCGTTCATATCGTTGCGCGTTCCTTAGTACAGGAGCCCTGCGGCGTTTGCCGGGGCCGTGCTTTCCGGGATCGGGGAGACGGGCATGGCACGCGAGAAGCGCGTGTTCATGGCTGCCACAAGACCGGACAGTTTGCTTACTTGCCCGCACAGGGCCGCGTAATCCGGAGTTTCACCGGATGCGCCGTCATCGCCCGAGGCTTCGTCCTTTGCCTTAAGGGCATCTACCGCGGCTTTGATGTCGGCCACGGTCTGCTCCAGGGCCGCAAGGCCCGTGGTCAGGTCGGCTATGGCCTGTTGCATTGCAGTGAACGCTGCGAGTTGTTCCTCTGTCATGGCATCCTCTTGGCTATACGTGCCTGTGGGGGTAAAGCGCCTGCAAAAGGCCTCGAACCAGCCGGGGGCCTTTGCGCCTGCGGGGCACGGAGCGCCCGCGTAAAAATTGGTGGCGGGACCGGCTTTGCGGCTATGGAACTTATGGGCGGGCAGGCCCAGCGAGGCCGGGGAATCGGTGACGCCAAGGCCGGTAAGGTAGCTTTTGCCGGACCCTGCAAAATTTTCCGTGAGTTCCATGCTGAAAAAGAGCTTCTGCCCGTATTGGGTTTCCCAGATATACGAGGCGTTGGGCGAGAGGCGGGCGTACAAGGCCGTGACCCCGCCCTCTTCTTTGGCGGCGAGTTCCAGCACCAGGCCGTAGTTGTTGCCCCAGCGCTCATGTTCCGGCCAGAGCATGGCCGTGTATACGGCAGGGGCGTAGGTTTCCGCCGCGTCACGCAGCCAGACGGGGTCAATCACCCGGCCATCCACCGTGGGACCGCTTTGCCCTATCTTGAGGTAATCTGTAGTGAGGGACGTGCTGTTCATACGGCCAGAGTAGCCATAGAATACGCGCCTCATGCAAGAGGAGCCCTTCCGATTCCAGCCATATCGGAAGGGTATGGCAAGCGCATTGAACGCCGCAGTGCTATGCCGGAGGCATGGCAGGCCAGGAAGCACCACACGCACAGCGCAGGCAGTACCCCCAGGAAGTGGTGCAGGCCGCCCGGGGGCTGTACCTGAAACGGTACACGGCAGCGGAGATCGCCGGGGTGTTGAACGTGCCGCGCCGCACGGTCTATCACTGGGCCTGTGTGCATGCATGGGACGATCTCTTGTCGCATGAAACGGCGGAAGAAGCTGCCGCCCGGCGCTTTGCCCTGCTGGTGGAGCGCGAGCCCAAAACGCCCCAGGACTTGAAAGAACAGGAGCTTTTGATCAGCCACTTGGAGCGCTTGCAAACCCTGCGGTTGAAAGAGGCCTCCGCCAGGCGGCGGGAGAGCGAACAACCCCTGCCTGCGGAAAGCCCCTTCACGGGCAAGGGAACAGAGGCGCCGCGAGAAGACCGCAAGCGCCGGAGCAATAAAACGCCGCAAAAAAACGATGTTTCCGGGCTGACGAAAGACCTGTTTCAAGAGAAGATTCATACCAAGCTTTTTGACTACCAGCGCAAGCGCCGGGAAACGGCCTATGTGCGCAACCGCATGGAACTGAAATCACGGCAGATTGGCTTTACCTGGGATGAAGCCCTGTTCGCCTTTGAGGATGCGGCCCTGACCGGGGACAACCATATCTTTCTTTCCGCCACCCGGGCCCAGGCCAATGTTTTTCGCACCTACATCATTCAAACGGCGGCGGAAGACTTCGGCATCACCCTGACCGGCAACCCCATTGTGCTGAAAACCGCGCCCGGCAGGCTGGCGGAGCTGCATTTCCTTTCCAACAATTCCAAGAGCGCCCAGAGCTACCACGGGCATGTGCATATTGACGAATTTTTCTGGATTTCCAAATTTCCGGAACTGTTCAAGCTGGCCACCGGCATGGCCGCTCATGCCAAATGGCGGCGCTCGCTGCTTTCTACCCCTTCCATCATCAGCCACCCGGCCTACCCGTACTGGTCCGGGGCGCTCTGGCAAAAGCGCTTTGCCAAGCCCAAGCCCTGGCCGGGCTTCAAAGAGCTGCAACGCGGCCTCTTGTGCCCGGATGCCTGGCGCCGTACGATCATTACCCTGGAAGACGCCATAGCCGGGGGCTGCGATCTTTTCGACATTGAGCAGTTGCGGCAGGAATATTCGCCACATGAGTTCCGCCAGCTTTTTTGCTGCGAGTTTATTGACGATGCCGCCGCCGTCTTTACCCTGGCGCTTTTGGAAGACTGCATGGCGGACCCGGCCGACTGGCCCGAATGGAGCCCGAACCTGCCCCGCCCGGTGGGGGACAGACCCGTATGGGGCGGCTATGACCCGGCGCATACCGGGGACCAGGCCTCCTTTGTCGTGCTGCTGCCGCCGGTCAAAAGCGGCGAAGCCTTCAAGGTGTTGGAGCGGCATCGCTGGGCGCAAAAAAGCTATCTCTGGCAGGTGGAGCGCATACGCGAGCTGGCGCAGCGCTATCACTTCGCCTACATCGGCGTGGACACCACCGGCCCGGGCATAGGGGTATGGGAACAGGTGCGGCAGTTTGTGCCGACAGCCGCGGCCATCAATTACGGCGTGACCTCAAAGGCCGCGATGGTGCTCAAAGCCCTGGAAGTGATGGAGCAAAAGCGCCTGCTCTATGACGCCGGGGATACGGCCATACCGCATGCTTTTATGACGATTCGCCAGACCAGCACCCAGAACGGCGCCATTACCTATGCCTCGTCACGCAATGAGGAGACCGGGCACGGGGACGCGGCCTGGGCCATCATGCAGGCCCTGATCAAAGAGGGCCTGGCGCAAAAAACGGGAGCCTATGGCGGGGTTAGCATGGCTTTCAGCCAATAGGAGGCGGGATGGTGAACAAACTGCCGCCCCATGCAAAGGGATACTGATATGAGCAAGAAGAAACAACAGGCGGGGACAAAGGTCGGTCTTTTCAGCTTCGGCGACCCTGAGCCGGTGCTTGCCGGAAGTGTGTACGACAGCTTGGGCGTCTGGCTGATGGACAACGGCACGTATTACCAGAGCCCCGTGCCTTGGACGGGCCTGGCCAGGCTTCTGCGAGCCAACGCCTACCACGGCCCGCTTTTGGAGTTTAAAAGCAATGTGTTGCTGCGGGGTTTTATCGGCTCCGCCGCGCTGCCGCGCAAGACCATGCGTAAGGTCGTCACGGATTATACCGTGTTCGCCAACGCCTACCTTCGCATTTGCCGCAATGGTTACGGCGAATGCGTGCGCCTGGACCATTTGCCTGCCATCAACATGCGGCGCATGCGCGGGAGAGACCGATACGGCATGCTGGATGCCAGCGGGCAGCTTATGTCTTTCGCCCCTGGCGAGGTGCTGCACATTCGCAATTATGATGTATCGCAAGATATTTACGGGCTGCCCGGCTATCTGGGCGCGGTGCAAAGCATGCTCTTGCAAGAAGACGCCACGCTGTTTCGTAGGCGTTATTACCGCAACGGCGCGCATATGGGCTATGTGTTTTACAGTTCCGGCGCCGCGCTGACCCCGGACGATCAGGACAGGATTAGAAAAGCCATAGAAGGCTCCAAGGGCCTGGGAAATTTCAGGAACATGTTTTTGCACATTCCCGGCGGCAGGGAAAAGGACATACAGATTCTGCCCGTGGGAGACTTCAGCACCAGGGATGAACTGGAAAAGATCAAGAACATCAGCCGTGACGATATCATCGCGGCCCACCGCATCCCCCCGGCCATGGCCAGCATCATCCCCACGAACACGGCGGGCTTTGGCGACATTACCAAAATCGATGCCGTCTACGAAAAGAACGAACTGGAGCCGATACGTGAAGAGTTTCTGGAAGTAAATGAGCTGTTGCCGCCCGCATTGCAGGTGCGGTTTGCAAAAGAGGCGGCGGAGTCTTGAGGGTTTGCCGCGTCATGCTTATAGTGTGTACTACGTATTGAACGAGAGGAAGTGCCATGCGGATACGGTGCGACAGGTGCGAGGCAAGGGCGGTTATCAGCAGCAGCAAGGAACTCTCAAACCGGTTGAAGAAGCTCTACTGCGCCTGCACGAACGTACATTGCGGGCATACCTTTGTCATGGACCTGTCGTTCGGGCATACCCTTTCACCCTCGGCATTCGATTTGCCGGAGAAGGTGCGCGCCGATATTCAAAGGGCCAGTCGGGTAGAGGTGCGCAGCGCTCTGGCCGGGCGTGTATAAAAAGGCCGGGATAGTACGCCCGGCCTTTGTACCAGAAACATGCCTGTTTACTGCGCGCAAAGCCGCTGTGCCGCATGGGCCAGAAAACCCGACCGGGTAAACCCTTCCGTTTTGGCCTTTCGGTCCAACTGTTCCAAAAGGTTTTTGGGCAGGGAGATAGTTACCCGCACAGGCACATCTTCTGTCGCCGGAGAAGGAAACAGTTGATACACGGTATCTTCGGGATAGGGCAAATCCGCTTCAGCACGAATCTTTTTTACCATTTCCTGGACCGTACCCAAATCTGAAGGCGGTGGTACGGTCTTTTTGTTTTCCACCAGCTCCAAAACCATTTCACGGAAAATATCTTCGCCGTATTCCACGCATTCCGCTAAAGTGTATCCCCCGGTAACGCAATTGGGAATATCCGGAAAGTATACAGAGAAGTTCCCCGCTTCCTCCGGCACAAACGCCGCGATATAATATTCTTTCATAACTGCTCCTTATATTTTGACCTGATGGGGGGGGCGTGCCCCCACCTTTGCTTCAGAACTTCATCCCGGTTTGCTTTTCTATGGCGTCCAGGGTTCCAGTCGGGATGTCCTTTGTGTGCCTCCATATTCTGGTTACCTTTGTTCCGTCCGGGCTGATGGCTTTGATATGCTTTTTTCCTTCCTGGAAGCTCCACCCTGCCGCCTTCAGCTTTTTCAGAACTTCTTTCGCTGTCATTCCGCCTCCTTCTTGCCTTTCGTTGTTCTATTTTTACGCAATTTTTTATGAACAATCAAGCGTTTTTTCATAATTTTTTACGTAAAAAACAGCCCCCGGCTTTTTTTGCCGAGGGCTGTTTTTTATCTATGACGCTTATACAAGAACCTATTCCGGCAATGCAGCATAGAATGCATCGGGCCGCTCCGGCCAGCCCGCCGCATTCCGCAGGAGGCGAGCCCCCTCTTTTTCATCCAGTTCCTCGCCGCTTTGTTTCAGCGACCGGCCAATCTGAAAGAGTATAAGCGCAAGGCCCCCTTCTTTTTCCGGCAGGCTATTCGCCAGAAAAAGAAGCGCCTCGCTGCTGCGCAGAATGCACGCGACAGGATCAGCGTCCATGTGCCACCTCCATATGCACGCGGTGCTGCATGCGCGATACATCAGAGGCCAGCCAGGCAAGCTGGCGGTGCAAAGACGCCAAATCAACGGGCTGGGCTACGTTTTGCCCCCGTATTATCTTGCGTAATTCTCCAGCCTTAAGCGTGACTTCCCCCATCAGACTCGACAAATCCTCTTGCAAGCGAGTAAGGCCGCCGACAACGGCGAAGAGCTCGGCATAGTCGTTTGCGGACTTCATGGCAGTACCCCCGTGGTTTTCCTACCTATGGCCGCCGTTCTCTTCTTACCCCTTGAGCCATAACCAATGTAGGATACCAGACAAGGCAACGGGGGAAGCTATGACAGCAAATACGTGGAAGACCGAGATAAACGTTCTCGGCATGCCTAAAGCAATACCGGGAGCTGAACTCCGCTCTCGGAAGGCGGCGGGCTTATTCCCCTTTCGGGTATTGTATTCACCCACTCCCGGCAGTCATAGACAAGAGACACACCCCCTTTGAGGGGGCGTGGCCACGACTGTCGGGACGTGGAACCGTCCGAGAATATGAAGGTCGGCGAGTTCAGCGCCGACCTCAAAAATGCCCTACGGGAGGGCGATTGGTCAAGAGGATGCTACCGCTTTTGCAACTGTTGCTTGGCCGCCAGCTCCATACCGATGCACGTTTGCAAAAGGCTGTAACTGCCGCTCCCTCCGGCCTTGGTCACCCGAGTGCAATGCCGCATGACCTGTTCCGGGATGCTGGCCATCTGTGCTATTTCTGCCTTTGCTGCGGCTTCCATATCCATGCAGCCTGCTTCAAGGGCGTAGCTTCCGCCCCCCACAGACGCAACCTTTTTACAATGTGCGGCACTATCAAACTCGGGGATAGCGCCTGTGGGCTTTTGTGCAGGCGCTTGCTGCGCTTTTTTCGCCGCCGCTTCCGCCCGTAGGGAATATGCGTAATATCCACTCAGTACGCCCACGGCTACGGCGGCTTGTTCTCTGGAAACCTCTTGATTCTGCTTTTTGTAAAGCGTAATGAAGGCATTAATAAGCTCATCCTGCTCTTGTTCTGACAAAACAAGAGGTGGGAGATCGCCTTTTTGAAAATCCTTTTGGGCACTTTCCCGAACCAGTTTTTTGATGCTATCCTGCCGGTTCGCATACACGGACGCGGGCGACAGGAGAGACAATCCTAAAACGGTCACAGCCAGACGAAAGAACAGACGCATGCTATCCCCTTGTAATAGGTATGTTGTGTCAACGTGGCCGGGAAAGCGCTCTGTCGCAAGCCCGGCATGCCGCCTTGACTCCCCAGGCAGGTGGGGTTACATAAAAAGGGAACCCCGGCCCCTGCGTGAACAGGAAACCGGGGTTGGCACAGCGCGATGAGCGTCCCCGTGCACGATTGCCTTACTCGGGCCGTTTTAGACCCCGTATCAGTTGCGACCTGATACGGGGTCCGTTGTTATCTGGCCTCTGAGGCCAGTATCAGGACTAGTATCAGCGCAAGCAACGCGGCTACAACAATCCGCATGGCTGATACCCTCCTTGCCGTTTGCTGCGCCGTGCCGACGCATGGAAAGAAGGGCAACCGTGCGGGGCCACATTAGCCCGGAAAGCATGCATAAGCCAGTCTTTTCTTTGCACATCCTGACCCATGTCCCTGGCGGGGGGCGTATCGGAAAAGGGTAACAGCGGTGACAGGGGTAACGTGTTTTCAGCATCTACTACTGCCGCAATGTATACCGCCTTTGCAGCCGGGCGGGGCCGCAGGTAACGCCAGGGTAACGCGATAAGTAACATCCTAATAAATCAAGTAATTACAGGAAAGGCCCGGAGTAATATCCGGGTCTTTTTTTGCGGTAACAGGATTACCTTCAGTTACTTTTTTGTTACTTATGAAAAAAGGTTCTCTATGCCTTGCGCCGCTTCATCTTGCCGATGTTTTGCCCGACCCCGTTACCGCTGTTACCCTTTTCCGATGCCCCCCTGGCTTTGAAAAATCATACAGACTCCCGCCTGCGCGTGTGCAGGCGCGTATACTTGCGCGCGTAGGGGAAAGGAGAAAAAGGGGGAGGGAAAGCGAAACGCCCCAGGGCGGGGCGTTTCATGGCGATATGGGCAAGCGAGCGGCTTACCTGTCTGTGTCGCCTGGCTCTTCCGCTTCACTTTCTTGCAAGGTTTGTATGAGGGCCTTAACCAGGTCGCTGGTCACCCTGCCCACGCCGCTGCGCATCCAGGGGCTGTCTTTGGCTGTAGGGCTTTCCGGCCCTGGAAATTCGGGTGTGAATTTGAGCGAGAGCTGTACTGCATCGCTGCCCTCTGCACCCGTTAAGCTAATCGTGGCCACGAGTTTTTGCGGGGTACCGGCTTGCGTCATTGCACCCTCCTTTTCCCCAGGTCGGCGTTGATGCACAGCTTGGCCTCGCCAACGCGAATCCCGCCGCAGGAGTCGCAGGTAAAAATGTGTCTGAACTCCAGGCCTTCGGCGCAAAAGCGTGTATGCAGGAGTTTTCCCATGCCGCTCTGCCAAAGGCGGCGCGCCAACTGCGCCCGCCCGATGGCCACCAGCATTTCAGACACGGAATCAAACCAGCGATGCACCGCGCCGTGCAGCATGAGGCCTTCACTTTCCAAGGCCCCGCGCAGGCCGTAGACCATGCGCCTGTTTTCAGAGGCTATGGCTGCTTCCACAGCCGCGTCCTGGCCGGATTCGCCGTAATAGATGGTCAGGTCCGCCTGTCTGCATGCTGCGCGGCAAAACGCGAACAGATCTCCGCCTTTACGATCCGTGTCATACCAGCGTCTGCGCTCTTCCCGCGTGAGACCCGGCGGGGGGCTATCCAGCTTCGTCCAGTCGAACACTTTGAGTCCCAGGTTTTCGAGGCTGGGGGTCAAGAGTTGCACGGCGTGCTTGTGCTGCACTGAGGCCGCGATGTAGGCTGTTTGCATTCTCCCTCCGGGGGCAGAGCCCCTATTTGTGCCGGGTTTGGAACACCCAGCATTTGATGGTTTTGTTGATATGCTTGCTGCGCACGGCCTTGTTAGCTTCCAGAAATTTATAGCGTTTGCAGCCGGGCAGCAGTTTTTTGAGCAGATGCATATCCAGCAAGGGTTGGCCGGACGACTGCGCGGCCTCTCGGAACTGGATCAGGTTGACGGCGATGTGTTCTGCGCTTCCCGCATGATTCAAGAAGCCTTCCTTGCGGCTCGGGGATTCGGCGTTCAGGTATTCGAACTGCTCCCAGAACTGTTCAACCAGGGGATGATCCGCAGCCAGGCGCTGTTCGCGGATTGTGCCGCGCTGGCGCAGATACGCGGTCAGGCCGTCTTGCAGGTGCGGCGTCATATGCGTGCCGAACACGGCGGAAAGCGCATGCCCGCAGGCGGCTATTTGGGCGTGGTTCTTGGCCAGGCGCTCGATTTTGATGCTTTGGGCGAACTGTTCTTCGAGCAGGGGGAAAGTTTTTTCGTAGATGGCCAGGATGTCGTGCTCTCTGGCCAGGGCGGTCCCAAGAAATCCGCCTACGCTTTCCGTAGTTTGCCGTTCGAACCACCGGGCGGTTTCGCGCGTGCCCGGCCCATGATGCTTTTTATCCGCATGGCAGTGGACGATGCGTTGCAAGAGCGCTTCTGAGCCGTCTACTTCCGCGTTTTGCGAGATGAGCATAGAGGCTTGGAACAAATGTTCTTCCACATCGTTTGAGCGCCGGGCCACGCCTAGGGTGCCGGTGCCGCGCCCGTTGAAAAAGGGCTTTACCTCATCGAAGCCGAACTGTTTTTGCTTGGCGTCTTTCTCGCCGCTGTCGCGGTCTGATTCGATAATGACAACCGGTAGATTGCTGACCTGGGAAAAGGCCCGGCGGCGGCCGGCCGGGGTGGACTTCAAAAGGTCGAAGCCTTCGTAATCGTCACGGCCCACACACTTCCAGAGAAATTCAAGGATGGTGGATTTGCCGGACCCCGGTTCGCCCGTCAGTTCGAGGAAGGGATAGGTTTTGTGCCGCGCCCGGATCTGCTGCACAAAGAGGCTCCCCAGCCAGAAAGCCAGGACGGCCAGGCCTTGCCAGTGAAAGGCGCGGACGAAATCGCCCAGCCAGCCGGGAGAGAAGCCGCCGTCCGTTTGCACGTACACGCCGTTCAGCGCGGTTTTGATGCCGCTTTGCCCGATTTTGAAATAGCCCTGCTCGTTGATGGGCAGCCTTCGCCCTTTGTGAAAGGCGTGGTTCTGAAAAATATAGGCCTCGCTGCTGCGGTCGTACCCGACAAAAGGCAGGGCCGTGACCGTGAGCATACGGTGATTCAGCCAGCGGTCGCGCAGGATTTTCAACTGGCGCATATCGCCGTCAAAGGTGCCGCCCCGCGATCTGCCGAGCAGGGCCTTATGAAAGGCATCGGGGCTGGCGATGCTGGTTCCGTCCAGGCTGATGCGATCGGTTTTCTGGCCGTTGGCGTAGGCGATGGAAAAAACGTAGCTCTGCTCGTCCATCAGTTCATCCCGTTCCATGTAGAGAAATTCGGGCAGCACGTTGCTGATTTGGTCTACACCGCACTTCATGATGAAGAGCTGCCTGCCCTCGGGAGATTTCAAGGCGGCATCGATGGAGCTTTCCGCTTCCGCAGGCGGTGCGCCG
The DNA here is from genome assembly GCA_002293605.1 of Desulfovibrionaceae bacterium UBA930. GTDB lineage: Bacteria > Desulfobacterota > Desulfovibrionia > Desulfovibrionales > Desulfovibrionaceae > Frigididesulfovibrio. Next base: position 3,802 of record DBDO01000229.1, on the reverse strand, counting down.
GATTCTGCGGCGGGTTGCGGTTGAGAAGACGCTGTTTTTTCCGCAGAGGCCTTCCCCTCTGCCCCTGGGCCGGAAAAATCCAGGGCCAGGGCAGTCAGGGCCGTATCAAAATCCCCTGCCAGCGTGATGGCGAACAGGGCGTTGTCAAAATCAAGCTGGAAGCGTGGGCGGCGATGGCGGACATAGGCGTGATAGGCCTTCTCCTCCACCGTTTTTGCGAGAAAAAGACGGCCATAATACAGGCGGTCGGCGATAAAGGCCGGGGTAATGGCGCCATCCCGATACAGATCGTCCCAATCTTTGTGCGGGGGGAGGAGAAGCACTTGCGACAGCTCGCCCGCCTGTTTCAAGGTGGCGTGGTGGACTTTCGCGTAGCGCTCTCCGGCAGTGCCGGAATCGAGCGCCCATATCCAGTGGACGCCTTTTTTCGCATGCGCCGCCAGAAAATCAGCCGGGTATGTATTGGCGCTCATGGCCGAAGCGGCTTTATACCCGCAAAGGCTCAGGGCGATAGCGTGGAAAATGCCTTCCGTGATATAGCAGATGTCGCCCCGTTCCAAGGTAAAGCCGGGCGGCGCCCACACATCGCCCTTGTACAGGGTGCCGTCCGCTTTGCGCTTGCCGCCGAAGTGCGCCTTGCGATAGTCCGCTGACGGCCCTTTGCCGAGCAGGCGTTCCCAATACCGCGTGCGCCCTTGATCCAGGTAAAAGCGCACCGTGGGGATATAGAGAGTGGTGTTCGGCACATGGTGCGCGGCTTGCTCGTACCAGCCCCGGATACGGGAAAGGTCGAAGCCCCGGTTCAGGCCCAGGTAGGCGCTGGCCGTGGCATCACGGTTTTCCTCTGTGGCCGGGTGCCTTTCGGCAAAGGTGTCGAAAAGATCGTGCAGCAGCTCGCGCACAGGCTGGGAAAAGCCGCACTTGTTCAGCCGGTTGCATTTCATGACCCAGGGCTTGGCGCAGGAGATGAAGAGCTCTTTCTTGCCGCATTCCGGGCAGAGGCCCTTAAGGTAGTTCGGGGTTCTTTCAAAGGCGAAGCGGCTCTCCCGCATCAACGCCGTGATGATCTCTTCAGGCGATATGTCGATACGGCGCATCATATCTCTCTTGGCGTTGCCGATGCAGGCATGGGCCTGAGCGGGCAGGTCGCGCAGGCAGTGCGGGCTATCCAGTCCATAGTGCCCTGGGAGCCGCGCTTTTTGGGGCAAGGGCGCAAGTGCGGATATTCCCGCGCCATGGTCAAGAGGACGTCTTTTGTTGTCGCTCCGGCTTCTTGCGGAGTGCGCGGCGCGCAGGCGGAGGGCATAGCGGGAAACCTCACTTTTCGTGCTGCTCTTGCAATTGATAGCCTATCTGGTACTTGATACGCTGTGTAAGGCTCTTTGCACCGCTTGGCGGATAGCGTCCGTGCTGACTCCGCCAGCGCGCAATTCGCGGATAACCAGGCGCAAAAAGAGCGCCTGGCCCGCAAAGGCGGTAAGTTTGGCGACAAGCGGAGACATGGTGCCGTTACGGCGTTGGCGGAACGTTCGCGGTGTAATGCCAAGACGCCGGGCAAGGTCCGAATAGCTGCCATGCGTCTGCGCCAGCCAGGAGAGATATTTTTTTGTGGTTGCCTTCATGGAGCGAAGATAGGTTTTTTAATCCTAATCAGTCAAGTCATATTATACCGAGTGAGTTAGGAGAAAAAATGCTCTATTCTGCTGGTATGGAAAAAGCACACCCCTTTGAGCGCGCGTTTGTCGCGCTGGTAGCGGAAAAGGTCGCAGCGGCGGGCATGTCGCAATCGGAGTTCGCCCGCAGGGTTATTGGGAAAGAGTCGAGCGCGCGTTTGTGGAGAGCCACCCGCATGGGGCTCACAAAGGACGCCGAACCCCGCGCTGTGAGCCTGAGTGAAGCCTACCGCATGGCGGAGACGCTGGGAGAGGACTTCCCCACCTTCATTTGGGAAATCGCGCGGGAGGCGAAAGCCAGAGGGTTAGTGTGATAGGTGTATAAAACCTAATTAATTCTTGCATAATAGGTTTTTATTTCCTAACATTGGACATCTCAAGGAGGTGTTCAATGTATGATCCCTGTACTCACGGCGACCCGTTCCCCTTTGACCACTCCCCGGTACGCCACTTGGCCCAGGAGTTGCGCCGCCACGGCGTTATCACGGCTGCGGCGCTCCCGCTTGCGCTGCTTTCTTTTGACAAGCCCGGCGCGCTGCTTGCCCCCGTCCTGCAAGACCTTGGGCAAGAGGCTGTGGCTCGGGCCTTCTCCCTTCCTCTTCCCGACCTGCTGCAAGAACTGCGCGCCTATCGCGATCTGCCTCATGCCCTGGCGGCGGTGGTGGAACTGGCGCTTGCCGCAGGCAAGATCGCGCCGGAAGCCTTGCTGGTGCGTTACTATTGCCCGAGACCGCGCGGCGGATTCCAGACCGGGCTGGTGCTTGCGGACTCCCTGCAACTGGCTATGGCCGCTATGCTGGAAAGACAGCGCGCGCTGCTGCAAGAGGCTGGGGTGGGGATATGAGCGGCATTGCTCAAGGGTATTTTACCATCAGTGGCGCGGCTGCATATTGCGCCTATGGAGACAGCGCTTTTCGCGAGTATGCCAAGAAGTTCAATCTTCCGCGTTGCGGCCCTAAAAATAACCGCTACAGCAAGGATACCCTGGACGCCTTTATGGCCAATCCGCACGCTTTTTTGAAGCAAAAACCGGCTCCGCGTCCACGGCAGGGCTTCACCCCGGTAGCCGTATGAGTGTGCACCAAAAGAAGAACGGCTCGTGGTTTGTCCAGTACCGCGTTCCTGGTGAAAAAAATTTGCGCCGTGAATACTGCGGCATGGGTAAAGACGGAGAACAAAAGGCCACTATTCGCAACGCGGAAATACGCCTGCTCAAGGCCAAAGGCCAAGGCATCGCCCCTGTCGCCAACAAGGTCTATCTTGATGCCATTGCCCAAGCATATCTCACAGACCGAAAGATGAAAGGATCCTCAAAAAAATGGCTGAAATCATTCGCAAGCTTGCTCAATAACTATATATTGCCGGAATTTGCGCTGCGCCCGGTAGAGGCGTTGACCTATCCTGAAATTATTGCCTTCGTTGAAAAAAAATGGGGGCAGCGAACGCTGGCCACGCGACAGCGGTATCTCGCATATATGAAGGCTCTGTTCCGCTTTGGCGTGCTCCATGAGCTGACACGCAATAATCCGCTGGCCAAGTGGCGAAAGTCAAAAGAGAAAAAGCGCAAGCTTCAACTGAGCGTGGAAGGCTTGGGCATTATCATGGCCCACGCCGCGCCCCACCTTATCTGGGCTATAGAGCTGGAATGGGCGCTGGGCACACGGCCAGGCCCTTCTGAGTTGCTCGCTCTCCGATGGGATGATGTCGATCTGGACGAGCGGATCATACATGTGCATGGAACGAAAACGGAGACATCCGATCGCCTTATTCCCATCACGCCGGAGTTCGCCAAGCGGCTGTCCGAGATGCGTAAGGCTGCGCAAAGCGAGTATTTGATCGAGTACCGAGGGCGTCCGATCAAAAGCTTGAAAACAGCGTGGAACGGTGCTATCAGACGCGCAGCAAAAATGAATAAACTGCGCTACCGACCAGTCATGTATGAAATCCGCCACTTGTTCGCCACCTGCATGTTAACCAAAGGCTCGGACCTTGCGGCGGTGTCCGGACTTTTGGGGCATGCCTCGATCGCTACAACACAAGACAACTACTACCACCTGCTGGCGGGCGAAAAACGCAGGGCTATACACACCCGACCAGAGTTAAAAATTTTGGCTCTAGTTGTGTTAATT
>DBDO01000112.1:2112-3968 GCA_002293605.1 Desulfovibrionaceae bacterium UBA930 | reverse complement strand
GCAGCGGGCGAATGCGCTGAAAAAACGGCAGAGGCTTTTAGCCCGGAGGTCGGGCGGGAAGGCAAGGATATTCTATGGGCCCCGACCCTGCCGGAATTAATGACCGCAATGCTTGATCTGGCAAAGCTTCGCCCTTCCGACTATCTTATTGACCTTGGCTCCGGCGATGGACGCCTTGTGATCGCTGCGGCCAAGCGCGGCGCAAGGGCCCTTGGCATTGAATACGACCCGCAACTGGTGGAATTTTCCACAAGGGCCGCCGAAGAGGAAAAGCTGGGCGAAAAAGCCCTTTTCATACAGGGCGACTTTTTTGAAAGCGATTTTTCAAAGGCCAGTGTGCTTACCCTCTTTCTGCTACAGGAACTCAACGTCAAGCTGCGGCCGAAAATTCTCGATATGGCACCAGGCACCCGCGTTGTCTCCAACACCTTTGACATGGCGGAATGGGAACCCGATGATTTTGTCCGCCCTGCCCTGGTACACCCCGTAAGCGGCAAAACCGGCTATTTCCCCATATACCTTTGGATTGTCCCGGCAAAGATAGACGGACGCTGGAAAAGCGACAAGGGAGAAATACGCTTTACGCAAAAATTTCAAAAAGTTACCGGGAGTATCACAAAGGGGGGCACCAGCGTGGCGCTTACCGGGCGGCTGAACGGAACAAGCCTGCGTTTTAGCGCCGGGGGCGTAGATTATGTCGGCACGGTAGGCCCTGACGGGATTTCCGGAACCCGGACCGATGGCGCTTCCTGGCAGGCGGTCCGTTGAGCGCCCGGGCCCCTGGGCAGCGCGCCTTCCGTTTACGGGTCTCCCGGGCTTTTTTCCTTGTCGCCGCAAGGCCCTGCAACAAGCCCCGCCCTCGTCCCCATGCATAAGAAAAAACTGAATTTTTCCCCGAAGCCCATACCTCAGTGCTCCCATAAACATGCACTCGGCCTGTGGTCCGGCATGGGCATGGTGATCGCCAACATGATCGGCGCAGGGGTTTTCGTAAGCGCCGGTTCCATGGTCGAGCACATGGGCCCCCGGCACATTCTGGCCGCCTGGGGAGTCGGCATGCTGATCGCCCTGGCCGGGGCCAAGGCCTATTCCGGCCTTGTGCGGCTCGTTCCCGAGTCCGGCGGCGAGTACCGCTTTCTCTCGGCCCTCCTGCATCCCGCGCTCGGCTATCTTGCCGGGTGGGCCTCCCTCCTGATTGGCTTTTCCGCGCCCATAGCGATCAGCGCCACGGCTGCAGGCGCTTTTGCCCGCACCCTGTTCCCCGGCCTTGACGCGCTCTGGGTCGCGACCCTGACCGTGCTCATGCTGACAAGCGCCCACGCCGTGGGGCTGCGCCTTTCGCTCACGGTGCAAAACGCCCTTGTGGCGGTAAAAATACTGCTTGTCGCCGCCTTTGTCCTTGCCGGGCTGATCGGCGGAAGCCACAACTGGACGGACTGGACCCCGCTTGCCCGGCAGGGCGCAGCCCCCGAAGCCGGAGGCTTTCCCGTGCAGGCCTTCATGCAAAGCCTCTTTTACATAGCCTTTACCTTCAGCGGCTGGAACGCCGCGGTCTATGCGGCTTCCGAATTCAAAAACCCGCAACGCGATGTGCCGCGCGCCATGCTTTTGTCCTGCACGGCTGTCGGCATTCTCTATCTGTGCATCAACTGGATTTTTGTCGCCAACCTGCCGCCGGAGGAACAGGCAGGAATCGCCGCCGCCTATTACGGGGAATCCGCCTCCATTACGCTTGGGCACCGCATCATGGAAAATATTCTGGGCGAAGCCGGGGCCTCATGCATGTCCGTGCTTGCGATCTGCGCCTTTCTCTCCTCCGCCAGCGCAATGATCTTTCTTGGGCCAAGGGTGTGCGC
>DBDO01000112.1:0-2100 GCA_002293605.1 Desulfovibrionaceae bacterium UBA930 | reverse complement strand
AAAGCCCCGCTCGGCGCGGTGCTGCTGCAAGGGGCTCTCGCCCTGTTCCTGCTTTTCGCCTACAAAGTACAGGACCTGCTTTCAAATGTGGGCGCTATTCTGACCCTGTTTTCCGCCCTGACGGTTTTTTCGCTGTTCTGGACGGCGCTCAGACGCAAAGACCGCCCGCTGCCCGGCCGGGCAGTGCTCGCCGCTGCCGCCCTGTACCTTACGGCCTCCGTGATTATGTTGTATTTCGGCTTCAAGGGTCTGCCGGATGTGAGGCTTTGGGCAGGGGGCTGCGCTTTGGCCTCGCTGGCGGGCTATTGCGCCGCGAAAGCCAGACACCGAAAAGAAAAAGGCTCAGGGAAGCACTGACTAGGGGCGAGGAGGACGCAACTCGCCCACAAGAGGAGCATCAGCGGGAAGGAAGGGAAGAGCGCAGGCCTCTTCGGGCGTGATCCAACGCAGGATCTGGCCGTCCTTGGGTTTTGGCAGGCCGGTAAATTCCAGTACATGCATAAAATGCACGTCAACGCGCAGGTCGGGGTATTCGTGAAGCACGCGCCGCCAGGGGAGCACGGCAAGGCACAGTATATCCAGCTCTTCCCGCAGTTCGCGCACCAGGGTCTGGCGGATGTTTTCCCCTGGCTCCTGCTTTCCGCCGGGAAACTCCCAATACCCCGCCCTGGCCTTTCCCTCCGGCCGTCTGGCCGCAAGAAAGCGGCCCTTCTGCCAAATCACGCCCGCGGCGACCTGCACTGCCCGCATCCTTGCACCTACGCCATACTGCGCAGAGGGCAGCTCAGGCGCTGCCGCCCTGACGCATCATGTACATGGCCTCTTCAGGGGTCAGTCCGGCAAGGCGGACCACAGCCAGGGTATAACCCTCGCCGGGGCGGGGCAGGCAGGAGGGACAACCGGCGGAAACTATCATGCAGCGCTCGTCAAGTCTGCCTACATCCACCCCGGCGGCGATCAAAAGTTCAGTTGTCTTGCCCGGCTCCCAGAGCACGGGTTTGCCGCACATCTGGCACTCCACGTACAGGAGCTCGGGGTCATATTGCCCGGCCTTGACTCTTGCCCTGTGCGAAGCCTCCCGCATACTTTTCCGGGCGGTATCTGAAAGCAGAGAAAAAGAACTATGTGTTTCTGGAGCGGTCATGGTCATATCCCCCTTGCAGGCGCGCCGGTTCTCCGCCGTGATAACATCAATAATAGGTTCTTGAGGCAAGAAAGCAAGCAAAAACTTTTTTCAAGGCTCGGCCCGAAGCGGAGCCCTGCAAGGCAATCCGTAGTCCGGCGGCTGCCTGACATCCTGATGGGAAGAGCTTGCGGCCCCTGCGCGGAGAAGGTACACTCCGCCCATGATTGCTTCCGCCCCCGCTTGCCCTCCGCTTCCGTCCATCCGGCTGCTTCCCCCCGCCCTGCGCAACCAGATTGCCGCAGGCGAGGTTGTCGAGCGTCCGGCCAGCGTGCTCAAAGAACTGGTGGAAAACAGCCTGGACGCGGGCGCAACAAGCATCTCGGTCACGCTTGAGGATGGAGGGCAAAGCTTGCTGGCCGTTCGTGACAACGGTTTCGGCATCCCGGCCCCTGATCTTGAGCTTGCGGTCACCAGGCATGCCACCAGCAAGGTGGCCAGCTTTACGGATTTGCTTCACGTTGCAAGTTACGGCTTTCGGGGGGAGGCCCTGCCAAGCATCGCCTCTGTAGCGGAACTGCGGATGGAAAGCGCCTTCTGTCCCAGGCAGGGAAGCTGTGCCGAAGGCGCGTTCATCCGGGTCCGGCATGGGGAAGTCCTTGCTCTTGGCCCATCCCCCCTGCCCCAGGGCACCCTGGTCGAAGTGCGCGATCTCTTCGCCAATGTCCCGGCCCGTTTGAAATTTTTAAAAACGCCCGCCACGGAACTCAAACGCTGCCAGGAAAGCCTGTTCCGCCTCGCCCTGAGCAGACCGGAGACGACCTTTACCCTGTCCGTAGCCGGACAAGGAAGGGATCAGCAGCGCCTGCGCCTGGAAGCCGGGCTCTCGTTGCCCGAGCGTCTGGCCGCCGTGTGGCCCCGCCAGCTTGTGGACGATCTCATACCCTTTGCCGCTGAACGCTCCGGCATGCGCGCGC
>DBDO01000128.1 GCA_002293605.1 Desulfovibrionaceae bacterium UBA930 | reverse complement strand
CCCTGGCGGGTGCGGGCGGAGCCCGCATAGGGTCAACATGGCTTCGACAAGTATTCTGACTGCAAAAAACTGCCGGTCACTGAGGCGGGGTCTGCGGCCAGTTCCTCGGGCGTGCCCTGGGCCACGATCAGGCCGCCGTTTTCGCCGCCGCCGGGGCCGAGGTCAATGACATAGTCGGCACAGCGGATCATGTCCGTATTATGTTCAATGACCACCACGCTGGCCCCGCGTTCCACGAGTTGGTGCAGCACGGTGATCAGCTTGCCCACCTCATGCATGTGCAGGCCGGTGGTGGGTTCGTCCAGAATGTACAGCGCGCCGGGCAGGCTGCGTTTGCCGAGTTCCCGCGAGATTTTGACGCGCTGGGCCTCGCCGCCGGAGAGGGTAGTGGCTGGTTGTCCGAGCCGCAGGTATTCCAGACCCACCTCCCGCAGCAGGGCGAGCCGCCGTTCCAGGGCCGGGTAGTGCGCGAAAAAGTCATGGGCCTGGGCCACGGTCAGGTCCAGCACTTCGGCGATGTTCAGGCCCTTGTAGCGGACCTCAAGGGTTTCGTGGTTATAGCGCTTGCCGCCGCAGACATCGCATTGCACGAATACATCGGGCAGAAAGTGCATCTCCACCCGGATCTGGCCGTCACCCGCGCAGGCTTCGCAGCGTCCGCCCTTGACGTTGAAGGAAAAGCGCCCCGGCGTGTAGCCGCGTTTTTTGGCATCCTGGGTCTGGGCGAAAATATTCCGGATTTCATCGAATATTTTGGTGTAGGTGGCCGGATTGGAGCGCGGGGTGCGCCCGATGGGGCTTTGGTCAATGGCTGTGATGCGCTCAATGGCCCCGGCCCCGCTAATGCCGCCGATACTGCCCGGATTTTCCACTTTCAGTCCCTGGGCCAGGGCCAGGTGCTTGTACAGGGTGTCCACCACCAGGGAGCTTTTACCCGAACCTGACACCCCGGTCACGCAGGTCAGCACGCCGAGCGGGATGCGGCAGTCTATGCCGCGCAGGTTGTTGGTGGTGATGCCTTGCAGAAGGAGTTCGCCCTGGCCCGCGCGCCTTTTTTCCGGCAGGGGCACACCGAGTTCGCGGCGCAGGTATTTGGCGGTCAGAGAGTGTTTATCCTTGAGGAGCGTGGGCACGCTGCCTTGAAAGACCAGATTGCCGCCGAGTTCCCCGGAGCCGGGGCCGAGTTCGATGACAGTATCTGCCTCGCGGATGGTGGCTTCATCGTGCTCCACCACCAGTACGGTATTGCCTCTGGTTTGCAGGTTGCGCAGGGTGGCGACAAGGCGCTCGTTGTCGCGCGGGTGCAGCCCGATGGAGGGTTCGTCCAGCACATAGGTCACGCCGACCAGGCCGGAGCCGAGCTGCGAGGCCAGACGGATGCGCTGGGCTTCCCCGCCGGAGAGCGTGGCCATATTGCGGCCGAGAGAGAGGTAGTCCAGACCGACCCGGACCATGAAGCCCAGGCGGTGATTCAGTTCCTTGAGCAGGGGTTCGGCCACAGGCGCGTGGCGGCCTCCAAAGCTTCTGGAGGCCATCCAGGCGAGTGCCCTGGCAATGGACAGGGAGCAAAAATCCACAATAGAGAGGTCATCCACCTTGACCGCCAGGGCCGTGGGGTTGAGGCGCGCGCCCCGGCATTCCGGGCAAGCTGTGTTCTGGCGGTAACGGGAAAGTTCATCGCGCCATGCATCGCCGTACTGCATGCCTTTTTCCAGCAGGGGAACCACGCCGGGCCAGAGTTCAAAGCCTGTGCCGTCATCGCTTTTGCGGCGTTTGCCGCGCATTTCCACCGAACCGCCCATCCAGTTGCGGCGTAAAGAACTTTCCGCGCCTTCCCTGGCCTCCCCTGGCGCTTCTTCGCCGTGGAAGAGGGCGGCCAGGGCCGCATCGGAATATGCGGAGAGCGGCGTATCCAGGCCAAGGCCGAAGCGCCCGCTAAAGGCCGCGAGCTGCGTTTTGTAGCGCTCGAACACACGCGGATTTTTCCAGGGCAGCAGCGCGCCCTCTTCCAGGGACAGCCCCTTGTTGGGCGCGATCAGGGCAGGCTCAAAATACTCCACCGTGCCAAGGCCCAGGCAGCGCGGGCAGGCACCCTGGGGGCTGTTGAAGGAGAACAGTTGGGGAGAGAGGGCCGGCAGGCCGAGCTTGCACTCCGGGCAGGCGGAAGAGGTGGAGTGCACAAAGAGTGCATCCGCTTCACCCTCTTGTCCGGGAAGCAGCACCATGAGATCGCCGCTGCCGTATTTCAGGGCCAGTTCCACAGAGTCGGCCAGCCGTCCCCGGATGTCGTTTTTGATCACCAGCCGGTCCACCACCAGCTCGATGCTGTGTTTTTTGTTTTTGTCCAGGTTTGGCGCTTCGTCCAAGGTGTAAATCTCGCCGTTCACCCGCACCCTGGCAAAGCCCTCGGCTTTAAGCTTCTTAAAGCGGTCCTGGTGCGTGCCTTTTTGCAGGGTGACCAGCGGAGCCATAAGGATGCAGCGCCGGTTTTCGCCCAGGGCCAGAATATCGCTGATGATTTCATCCGCGGTGCGGGCCTCGATGGGACGACCGCATTTGGGGCAGTGCATGGTGCCAAGGCGGGCCCAGAACACGCGCAAAAAGTCGTAGACCTCGGTCACCGTACCCACAGTGGAGCGCGGGTTGCGCGTGGCTGTCTGCTGTTCCAGGGAAATGGCCGGAGAGAGGCCCTCTATTTTATCAACATCGGGCTTGTCCATTTGAGGCAGGAACTGGCGGGCATAGGCGGAGAGCGATTCCACATAGCGGCGCTGGCCTTCCGCATATACCAGATCAAAGGCCAGGGTGGACTTGCCCGAGCCCGAAGGCCCGCAAATCACCACCAGTTCGTCCCGGGGAATATCCAGGTTCAGATTTTTCAGGTTGTGCTGGCGTGCGCCCTCTATATGAATACAGCGGCCCTGGGCCGCGCTATTGCTCTGTGTCACTGTCTTTGTCCTTGGAATGAAAGCGTGGGCGGCTCTCAATGAAAGAGGGGTTTGGGGAGGCAGGGCCTCCCCAGAAAACTCTTTGAGAACAGCCCCTAAAAGCGTTCAATGAAGAAACAAATAATAATGATTACCAGAAGGCCGGGCAAGAGGTTGGAGAGGCGAATTTTTTTGATTTCCAGCAGGTTGATGCCAATGCCGAGGATCATGACCCCGCCTGTGGCTGTAAGCTCCGCCTTAATGAATTCAGATATATAAGGGCGCAGGCTGTCGGCGAACAGGGTGATGCCGCCTTGGTAGATAAGGAGCGGCAAAGAGGAGAACATGACCCCGGAGCCAAAGGCCGCGCCCAGGGCGATGGAGGCAAAAAAGTCGAGCATGGACTTTGCCAGCACTATGGTGCGATCGCCGTTCAGGCCTTCTTCCAGCGGGCCGATAATGGCCATGGAGCCGATGCAGAACAGCAGGGTGGCGGCCACAAAGCCCTCGGTAAAGCGGGCGTTGCCCGAGCGCAGAAGGCGTTTGACCGCTTCTCCGCCGCCGCTTATCCGATCTTCCAGCCGGATCAGCTCGCCAAGTATCGCGCCCGCCAGAATGCTGCCCACCATGTAGAGTGGGTTGGAGGTTTTGAAGGTCATCTGCATGCCTATGGACAGGGTGCACAGGCCGAGCCCCTGAAAGACAATCAGGCGCACGCGTTCGGGCAGCCGGTTGCCGAGCAGCATGCCTATGCAGCCTCCGGCCATGACAAGGACGGCATTGATAAGGGAACCCAGGGGAAGAATCATGGAGAGGGTGTAGCACCGGGCCTTGCGGAAGGCAATACGGGTTGTCTCCTCTTTGAGGTGCAGGCTTTTTTGCGACTCTGATCCTCCGGTAAAAAGCTTTTGGATCTTCGAAAATTGGCATATAGAGGAAAGCTATGTCGGCTGAACATGAAATAAGACGCGCCACTCCTGCCAGCGTAACGCTGGCGGCCCTCGGCGTGGTTTTTGGCGATATAGGCACCAGCCCGCTGTATACGTTGAAGGAATGTTTTTATGGGCCGCACGCCATTGCCGTGAGCCCTGCCAACGTCATGGGCATTCTCTCCCTGATTTTCTGGAGCCTGATGGTAGTCATCACCATCAAATATGTGCTCTTTGTCAGCAGGGCGGACGACCACGGCGAAGGCGGCACCTTTGCGTTGCTGGCCCTGCTGCAAGGGGCGGTAAAGCGCTCGCCCGCCAATCCCTTTTTTCGCGCTTTGCCCTATCTGGCCCTGTGCAGCGCGGCCTTTTTATACAGCGACGGCATGATCACCCCGGCCATTTCCGTGCTTTCCGCTGTGGAGGGCCTGCACATGGTACTCCCTGCCGCAGGAGGCATGGTTGTGCCGCTTACCTGCGGCATTCTGATCCTGCTCTTCATGCTGCAAAAATACGGCGCAGCGCGCATCGGCGGGATTTTCTGCCCGGTCATGCTGCTCTGGTTCGCGGCCCTGGCCTGCTGCGGCCTCATCAATATCGCCGCCTGCCCGCAAGTGCTTGCGGCAGTCAATCCCTGGCATGCCATCGCCTATTTTCAGGCCAGCCATCTGCACGGCCTGCTTGTGCTGGGTACGGTAGTGCTGTGCATTACCGGGGGCGAAGCCCTGTACGCGGATTTGGGGCATTTTGGCCGCAGGCCCATCAGAAAAGGCTGGCTTTTTCTGGCCTGCCCGGCGCTTGTGCTGAACTACATGGGGCAGGGGGCTGTGCTGCTTGGCGCTCCGGCTTCGGGGCATAATCCCTTTTACCAGGCCGTTCCGCAGTTTTTTCTGCCCTTTATGATGGTGCTGGCCACCCTGGCTACGGTCATCGCCTCTCAGGCCCTGATCAGCGGGGTGTATTCCCTGACCCAGCAGGCCGTGCTTTTAGGCTTTTTACCCCGTATGCGCGTGGTGCATACCTCCACCTCCGCCAGAGGGCAGATCTATCTGCCCACCATAAACAACCTGCTGATGGCGGCCTGTATCGCTCTGGTGCTGATTTTTCAAAATTCCAGCGGGCTTGCGGCCGCGTACGGGCTGGCCGTGACCGGGGCCATGGGCATAACCAGCCTGCTCTTTTTCGCCGTGACCCGTTTCATCTGGCAATGGCCGCTCTGGAAGGCAGGCGGCCTGCTGCTCTTATTTCTCTGTTTTGATTTGCCTTTTCTCGGCGCGAACCTGATCAAGATTCTGGACGGAGGCTGGCTTCCCTTGCTGGGATCTGTCGTGCTGATAAGCGTCATGACCACATGGAAAAAGGGCCGGGCCCTCATGCAGAAGCGCTTTGAGCAGATGAGCATGCCCCTGCCCGCTTTTTTGAGCGCCCTGCGTGAGGAAAAACAGAGCAGGAGTCCGGGCATAGGCGTGTTCATGACCTTGAACCAGCATCTGACGCCCATGCCTCTGGCGCGTTCCATGGCCCTCATTCACAGTGTTCCGGAGCGCATTGTGCTGCTCACTGTCAAAACCGAGGAAAGGCCTTATGTGGAGGCGAAAAAGCGCATCCGTCTGGATGACAGGGAAAAGGACGCGGGCCTGTACCGCATGCTCGTTTCATACGGCTATATGCAGAACCCGGATATGGCCGAGATAGCGGAGTGTTCCAAGCATAGCGGCCTGTATCTGCCCTTATATGACTGCACCTTTTACCTTGGCAGAGAGAGCATTCTTGCGGCTGAAGGTGCCAGGGCCATGCGACCCTGGCGGCGGGCGATTTTCATTTTTTTGAGCAACAATGCCTGGAACGCCGCAACCTTTTACAATATTCCCAGCTCACGGGTTGTGGAAATCGGCACGCATCTTTCTCTGTAAGGGCATGTATATGCAAAGCGAAGCCCGGCGCTGGATTCTGCATCTGGACATGGACGCCTTTTTCGCCTCTGTGGAGCAGATGGACAGGCCCGAACTCAAGGGCCGCCCGGTTATCATCGGCGGCGCGGAACGCGGGGTGGTTTCCACAGCTTCTTACGAGGCCAGAAAATTCGGAGTGCATTCAGCCATGCCCATGTTTCGGGCAAAAAAGCTGTGCCCACAGGGGGTCTTTCTCCGGGGCCGCATGGCCCGCTACCAGGAAAAGTCGCGCGAGGTCATGCTTTTGCTGGAAAAATTTTCTCCGCTGGTGGAGCAGGCTTCGGTGGACGAGGCCTACCTTGACGCCACCGGCCTGGAGCGGGTTTTCGGTTCGGCCCTGGATATGGCGAGGCAATTGCAGGCGGAGGTATACGCCCAAAGCGGCTTGAGCTGCTCCATCGGGCTGGCCCCGGTCAAATTCCTGGCAAAGATAGCCTCTGATATGCAAAAGCCCGGAGGGCTCACCGTGATTTCCCACGCGGAGGTTCCGGCCTTTCTGGAGCGGCTGCCCGTGGGCAAAATTCCCGGCGTGGGGCCGCAGATGCTGAAAAATCTGGAACTGCTCGGCATCCGCAGGGCAGCAGATGTGCAGCGCTACCCCGAAGACTTCTGGCAGGCGCGCCTGGGCAAGGCCGGGGGAGCGCTCTTTGACCGTGCGCGCGGCATTGATCCCCGTCCGGTGGAGCCCTATACGGAGGCCAAGTCGGAAAGTGCGGAAAATACCTTTGCCAGGGATATCAGCACAGTGCCGGAACTTTCGGTCTGGCTGCTGCGCCAGTCCGAGCGGGTGGGGCGCAGCCTCAGGGCCAGGGGGCTTTTCGGGCGCACCATCACCCTCAAGCTCAAGTATAACGACTTTAGCCAGAAAACCCGCAGCCGCACCCTCAAGCGCCCCACCAACCTGACCAGGACCATTTATGAGACCGCCCTGGAACTGCTGGGGGAGGCCAGGCTGGAGCGGCCCTTGCGTCTGATTGGCGTTGGGGTTTCCCGCTTTGAACGCTCCGGTCGGCAACTGTCTCTGCTGCCGGACCCCGAGGAAGAGGCAGCCGGGCGGGAGGCTGCCCTTGACGCCGCGCTTGACGCCTTGCGCGGCAAGTTCGGCAGCCGTAGTGTGATCAGGGGAAAGCTGTTCGCCGACAAGGAGGAAAAGGCATGATAGTGATTCTGACAGGGGCGGGCGTCAGCCAGGAAAGCGGCATGGCGGTTTTTCGCGGTGCCGGGGGCATGTGGGAAAACGAGCGCATTGAAGACGTGGCCACGCCGGACGGTTTTGCACGCGACCCGAAAAGGGTGCTTGATTTTTATAACGGCCTGCGCAGACGGCTCATGAGCGGCAAAAGCAAACCCAACCCTGCGCATGAGGCCCTGGCCCGGCTGGAGCGCGAAAGTAAAAGACCGGTTCTGGTGATTACCCAGAATGTGGATGATTTGCACGAACGCGCGGGTACGCGCAATCTTTTGCACATGCACGGCGAGCTGCTCAAGGCGCGTTGCACCGCCTGCGGTGAGGCCATGCGCTGGGAAAAGGACATGCTGCTGGAGGATTGCTGCCCCGAATGCGCCAAAAAGGGGAGCCTGCGGCCGGATATTGTCTGGTTTGAGGAGATGCCGCTCCACCTGGAGGCCATCGAACAGGCCCTTGCCGCCTGCCGGGTTTTTGTCTCCATAGGCACCTCCGGCAACGTGTACCCGGCTGCGGGTTTTGCCCGGCACGCCCGGCAGAGCGGCGCGCATGTGGTAGAGCTGAATCTGGAGCCCTCCCTGGGGGCGAGCGTCTTTCACGAGGGGCGCTACGGCAGAGCCGGGGAACTGGTTCCGGCCTGGGTTGAGGAGGTGTTGAGCGGCACCTCCTGGTAGCTCGGATACAATTTGTCTCGATTTTTTCTGGAGTTGCAGTGATGCGCCCCGGCAGGGCACGCCAAAAAGAAACATGGAAAAGGCATGGCCGTGCAAAGCATCCGAGGGTGACGCAGCGACAGTTGTGCGCGACAGAGGAAAAAATGTTTATAGAAAAATCTATATTTTTTTTAAAAAATATAGAAAAATAGTCTAATATTATTGTATATCAATGGGTTAACTAAAAAAATCAGGCTGTTTGCAAAGCTTGTCCTCTCTGCTGCATAGAGGGGGCAAGCTTTGTTTTTATTGATATTTCAATATGTTATTTCGATTTATGTGAAAAGGACTGAGAAGGGAAGCAGCGGGGAGGGACTCTTGACATTTGTTAGTAAATATAATTTTTCTTATATAAGCTATATCCATATAATCTTGTTGCATTTTTTAAGAGGCTTTTCCGCTTTTGGAAAATAGGTTTGAGGAGAGCGCCGTTTATGAATATCAGTAGTATTGCTGTATCCGCCATGCACAGGCTGCGGGCCGCCCTGTTTCCCCCGAGCGCAAAGGAGCGGAGCAGCGGCACATGCCCCCCGCAGGAGGCGGAGCTTTTCAATGCCGGGCGTATGGAGCGCCATGCTGTGGAGCTTGCCGCCGGCCACATAGTGCGGGTGCGTCTGGTTCCGGGGCTTTTACTGGACAGGCTGGATGAAAACCGGCAGGCGCTTGAGCGCTGCCTCGCCCCGCTTTGCACTGGCCCGGCAGGGGGCGTTCTGTCTGGTAAAGGATGGATGCTGGAGGAGCATATGCGCCTCGCCCGGCATCAGTTGGCGGAACGCTCTATGCAGGAGCTTCCGCAACTGGCGGGCGGCGCGGCAGACGGCATGCCCCGCGTATACGCGATCCTTGTGGAGCATATCGAGCATACGGACGGAGGCCTGGAGAGCGCGCTGCTGGAGCGCTTTGTCGAATCTTACCAGACGGTATCCCCGCTTACCCTTGGCGAGTTGTGGGCCGTTCCCGTCATGCTGCGTCTGGCCTTGCTTGAAAGGCTGCGCTGCACAGCCGAGCGGCTTTGCTTTTTTCAACAGGAGCAGGAGGCGGCAGCGGCCTGGGCGGAACGGATTACAGAGTCCGTGCCCGGCGGAAAGCGCGCTCTGCTCTCTGTTGCTGCAGACATGGCTGCATCCATGCCGCGCCTCAGCGCCTCCTTTGTCGCCGAACTGACGCGCAGGCTGCAAGGGCAGGGGATAGCCCCGGCCCTGCCTCTTGGCTGGATGGAGGAAGAACTCGCCCGCTCCGGGCTTACTGTGGAGCAACTGCTGCGGGAAGATGCCCGCGAACGGGCTGCCGGGCAGATGAGCCTTTCACAGGCCCTAAACAGCCTGCACAGGATGCAGACTGTGGATTGGCATGCCTTTGTCGAAGGGCAGAGCCGGGTGGAGCAAAGTTTGCGCAAAGAGGCGGCAGGCCTGTACCCGGCCATGAGCGCCGACACGAGAGAGCACTACAGACAGGCCGTGGAAGCGCTCGCCAAACGCTATCTTTTGTCCGAGGAGCGGGTGGCTGAGACGGCCCTTTCCCTGGCCGGAGGACGCGGCAGGACGGCGCGCCGGGATGCGGACTTTTTGCCCGACACCCCCAGGGATCATGTGGGCTGGTATCTGATCGGTGCCGGGCTCCCCGAGCTTGAAAAGGCCCTTTCCGAAAGAAGCGGCCTAGCGCGGGAAACACCCGCTGTCGCTTACCCGCGCGAACGCAGGGTCATGCCGCTTTCTCTGTATATAGCACTCTCGCTGGGGCTGGCCCTGCTGCTGCTCTGGCCTTTTCTCTCTTTGTTGCGGCAGGGGGGCGCGGCCCTGCTCTGGCTCTTCCTTGCCGCTGTGCCGCTGTTTGCCCTGACCGCGCAAGTGACGGCAAAAATCTTCAGTTGGCTGGCCTGTGCGGCTGTGCCGCCCCGCTTCACGCCCCGCATGGATTTTTCCAGGGGCATTCCGGCTGAGGCGCGCACTCTGGTTGTCGTGCACTCCGCAATCAGGAGCGTTGGGGATGTGGACGGTCTTTTGGAGCGCCTGGAAGCGCATTATCTGGCCAACCGCGACTCCGGCGCGCAGTTCGGTCTGCTGACAGAGGAAAGGGCAGAAACAGACTTGCTGGAGCACCTTGAAATGGGGCTTGCCGCCCTCAACGCCCGCCATACCCCCCCGAGTGAGGGGCGCGCGCAGCCCTTCTTTTTCTGCCACCGCTCCCGGCGTAATCCGGAAGAGGCAGGGCATGAGCATGAGCAAAGCGCACTGGCGGCATTCATTGCCCTGCTCAGAGGGAAGGACTCCAAAAGCTTTATACGCAGGGCAGGCGAGGCCCTTACAGGCGGAAAAGCTTCGCCGCCCGTACGCTATGTGCTGACGCTGGACCCTGGCCTTCGCCTTCCCGGAGGCGTGGTGCGGCACCTGGCCGCATGCATGGCCCATCCGCTGAACCGACCTGTGCATGATCCGCGCTCCGGCCAGGTGCTGTCCGGCCATGCCCTGATGCAGCCGCGTGTGGCCTCCACCCTGGCCAGCGCCGTCCGCTCCGGATACGCCCGCCTTTTTTCCGCAGATGCGGGCCTTGATCCCTATGCGCGCGATGCGTCCGATCTGTATCAGGATATGTTTCGGCAATGCCTGTACGGAGGCAGAGGTATCTATGCGGTGGACTCCTTTGCCACGCCTCCGGAAGGCGCTCTTTCTGAAAAGGGCCTGCCTCTTCATGATCTGTCCGCGCATGATCTGCCCGCACATGATCTGATAGAAGGCTGCCGCGCGCGTTCCGCTCTGGTTTCAGACCTGCTGCTGTATGAGGACCGCCCCCACAGCTACAGCGCCGACCTGCCCCGGCGCGCCCAAGAGATCCGGGAAGACTGGCGGCTTGTGCCCTGGCTTTTTTTCGGACTGAGTCCCTCTTCCAGGGGCGCCCTCCATGCCGAAAAGCCTGACTGCAAACCCGGCCCAGCTGCTTCGCGCCCCGAGAGCGGGACGGGCGATATGCTGCTTTCGCGTTGGGCAATAGCGGAGAACATGGGGCGCAGTCTGACGCTTCCGGCCTTATTTTTTCTGTTGCTCTTCGGCTGGTTTTTCGCACCCGAACCAGGGGCCTGGACCTTGCTGATCCTGGCCCTGGCCTTTGCCTCCCCGCTTCTGGACGCGCTACGGACCACAGCGCGCGGGCGGCGGGACATCCCCTTGCAGCGGCGCGGCGCTCTTTTCCTGCGCCTTGTCTGCAAGCATATGCTGCGCATGCTCTCTTTGCTGGTCTGGCTGCCCTTTGAAGCCTTTTTTCACATGGGTGTGATAGTGCAGACCCTGTGGCATGCGGCCTTTGGTGGGAGCGCTGGGCCGCAGGAGAGGTCTTTTCGTGCAACAATCCCTGTAGCGGGGCAGAGGCCGGAGCGCAATGCAGACAGCCCGGACCGTCTGTCCGCCTTTTACAGTCTGATGCGCGCAGGCCCCTTGATGGCAGTGACCCTGGCCCTGTTGCTCGCCTTTTTCAAGGGCTGGCAGACGCAGGCATTCCTTGCGGCCCTTCCCTTTTTGCTGCTCTGGCTGATCGGACCGGCCCTTGCCTGGAAGCTGAGTCAAAGGGCGGCAAACGAATTGTTTTCACCTTTTTCACAGACGGGGCCTGTGCCGGACGCGGCGCGGTCCTTGTTCGACCTTGGGGCGGCAGGCAAAGGCGCAAAGCCCTCTTTGGGCATAGCCGCCTATGAGGAGGCACTTCTGGAAGAAAGCTGCCAAAGCGCGGCCAGGCACTGGGAGGCCTGCGGCCGCGCCCTGGGCCTGCCAGCGGCAGCTTTTACCCTTTGCGCGGAAAGTCTCGCCTGCCCCTCCCGCAGCCTTGCCGCCTCGTTCCCGATCCTGAAGCAGGGGCAGGAAGAGGGAGCGGCCCTGCTGCGGAACAGGGCAGTGCTTTTGCCGCTTACGCCGGAAGAGGCCGTGCGCGGTCTGCATCATCTTTTTGAAGAAAAAACGGACAGCCGCTTTGGCGGGCGAAGGGNNAGGGCAAGAGAGCAGAGAGCGGCTTTTTTGCCGCGCGAGTGGAAGGCAGGCGCGGCCCTCTCCTTTCTGCTTCGTCTTCAGAATGCGATTGTGCGGCCTGTGGCTTTGGCCCTGTCCGGCAGGGCTGCGGCTTTTTCAGAATACGCGCCTGTCGGCGGACGCTCCGGAGCGCAAGGACTGGCAAAGGCGGAGAATGCGGCCCACAGCCCTCCGGGCCTGTGCCTCGATTCGGAGAACAGCCGCCCCGCAGTGCGGCTTTTATCCAACGGGCGCTACCATGTTGTGGTCAGCAGCGCCGGAGGCGGACTGTCCAGATACGGAGATATTGCCCTGACCCGCTGGCGCGAGGACGCCACCAGGGATAACCACGGCATCTTCTGCTATTTGCGCGATGTGGAAAGCGGCGAATTTTGGTCCGGCGCGCGCCAACCGGCAGGGGCCGGGGCAGAGCGCCATGAAGTGCTCTTTTCCGATGCCGGGATCGAATTCAGGGTCAGCAACAGGGAAATTGACAGCCGCATGTCCATAGCGGTTTCTCCCGAGGACAATCTGGAACTGCGCCGGGTGCGCCTGATCAACCGGAGCAAAAAACTCCGAAGCATAGAGTTGACCAGTTATGTGGAGGTAGCGCTGCATTCTCCGGCAACTGACGCCGCCTTGCCAGGTTTTTCCGGGGCCTTTGTGCGCACCAGCCTGTATCCGGAACTGCACGCCGTGCTCTGCGCCCGCCACGAGCATTCCGGCGATCCTTCCCTCTATCTTTTCCATGCCCTTGCCGTGCACGGGACAAGGATCGGCCCTGTATCCTGCGAGACAGATCGCGCCCGCTTTATCGGCCGGGGCAGGGCCCTGGCTTTTCCGGCAGCGCTTGCCGAAGGGGCGGATGCACTCTCAGGGAGCGAGGGCCCCTCTTCCGATCCCATTGCCGCCATCCGCTGCCATGTGAGGCTTGAACCCGGAGAGACTGCCATAGTGGATATGCTCATTGGCGTGGCAGAAAGCCAGGAGCAGAGCCTCGGCCTGATTGCGGGATACAGGGAACGGCAGCGGGCGGACCGTATAGCCCCCCTGGCCCGGACACAGCACGCAATGCTGCTGCGCCAGCTCAATATATCCCCTGAGGAGGCCCGCCGCTATGACAGTCTGGCCGCCCCTCTTGTGTATGGCGGCAGCCCCCTGCAAGACTCTCTGTATGCAAAGGGGGATGTGGGCGGAACCCTGCTGGGGCAAAAGTCCCTGTCCGGGGGCAGGCCGGTGCTCCTTGTAAAGCTTTCCGCTGCATCCCAGTACGGGACAGCGGTACAGATGCTCAAAGCCCACGCTTACTGGCGGGCCAGAGGACTGAGCGCAGACCTGATTCTCCTGGATGAAAGCCTCCCCGGACGCCGCCGTGAACTGCTGGACGCAGTGCAGGGCTTTGCTTTCTCCTTTGACGGGGCGGACTTGCTTGAGCGGCCGGGCGGCATCTTTCTCCGTTTTGCGGAGGAAGTATCCCCTGCGGAGATCTTGCGGCTTGAAGCCTCGGCCCGGCTTGTGCTGGGCGATGAAGAGGGCTTTCCGGAGCAGGAGGGCCTTGAAAGTCCTGGACTCATTCCGCAAGGCACTGCCCGCACAGCATTGCCGCAGGATTGTTCTGGCAGGCGGCAGGAGCAGCGCGCCGTCAAGACAGGCAAAGAGGAGGTGTTCGGCGCGCCCGGAACAGAGCGACCGGATGCTGTGCCAGTCGAAAGCCGGACCGTTCTGCGTCCCCTTGCCGGAGCCCACGAGGCGAGCCAGGAAAGCTCACGGGGCCGCGCGCGCCGCATCGCCTCGCTTGTGCTGCCGAGCCGCTGCGGGGGCTTTAGCCCGGACGGCAGTGAATTTGTCATGAGTTTGCGGGAAGGCGAAATTTTGCCCAGACCCCGCATTAACGTGCTTGCCAACAAGGGCTTTGGAACGGCGCTCTCCGAAAGCGGCAGCGCCTATACCTGGAAAGAGAACGCGCGCGCATTCCGGCTGACGCCCTGGCTGAACGACCCGGTGCAGGATGAAAGCGGGGAGGCCTTATACATACGGGATGAAGACAGCGGGGCGTACTGGTCGCCGACCCCTCTGCCGCGAAGGGGCAAGGGCGAGTATGGCGTCCGGCACGGCTTCGGCTACAGCGTCTTTTCCCACATCGAAGACGGGCTGCGCAGCGAACTTAAGGTCTTTGTGGCCCGTGAGGCCCCGGTCAAGTTTTCGGCGCTCACGCTCTACAATATATCGGGCCGGGAGCGGCACCTGTCGGCCACGGGCTATGTGGAGTGGGTGCTGGGCGCGGCCCGGGCCGAAACCTCCCCGCAGGTCGTAACGGCCAGGGATCTGACGACAGGAACGCTCTATGCGGGCAGGGGGCGTTCCCAAACGTCCTTTGATCAGGATGTTTCCGGGCAGGACTTCGCAGGCAGGGTCGCCTTTTTCGACGTAAACCAGACAGAGCGTTTTTTTACCACAGACAGGGAGGAATTTATCGGTCGTAACGGCAGCTTACATAGTCCGGCAGCCCTGTCCCGGCCTGTTCTTTCCGGGCGGGAAGAAAGCCCGGCAGACCCCTGCGCCGCCTTGCAGGTGCCCTTTACCCTCAAGGACGGCGAGAGCCGGGAGATTCTTTTTGTGCTTGGCGCAGCGGATGATATGGATCAGGCCGCTGCCCTGGCCCGGCACTATACCGCGCCCAAAAACGCAGCAGTCGAGCGCCGCCTTGTCACGGAATACTGGCGCGATGCCCTGGGTGCCGTGCAGGTGAAAACTCCGGACCCGGCTGTGGATGTGCTGGTGAACGGCTGGCTTCTTTATCAGGCCCTGTCCCGGAATTTCGCCTGCGGCGGCTGCCGCCGCTCCAAAGCTGTGAATAGTTTCGAAGATCAGCTGCAGGGCGGCATGGCCCTTGCTCATGCCGCTCCGGAACTCTTCAGGGAGCATATTGTGCGCAGCGCCTCACTCCGGCAGTTTGACAAGGGGATACAGGGCCGGGACAGGGCCGCGTCTTGCCCGGACGAGGAGCGGGATGCCCTCTGGCTCCCCCTTGCTGTGGGGCGCTACGTCAAAATCACCGGCGATACGACTGTGCTGGATGTCCGAACGCCCCAGGGCGAAGGCGGGCTCCGGCAGGGGGCTTCCCTCCCCTTGCATGTCGGCGAGCCG
>DBDO01000187.1 GCA_002293605.1 Desulfovibrionaceae bacterium UBA930 | reverse complement strand
TTAAAAATTACTCTCCCATCCTGCAAGATGCTTGCATTACGCAAATCGGCCTTGATGTCGGCAGGTGATGCCCAGTCAGCGTTAAGGGTGAACCTGTACCATGCCAGAAGAGGATCTTTGGCATCTGAGCAGGCCGGAGTTTCCCAGAAGGCCTTGAGCGTGGAAAGAGCGATTATCCTCATGAAAATACCATAGTCCCAAATTGGGACTATGGCAAGAGCGAAAACACTCGGGGAGATGAGCGCACCTTCGCTATACCCGAGGAACGCATCGGAGAATATACCCTCTGGCGAAGATATCCGGGAAGTCAGCATCTCCCCTGAAAAGCTACGTCTTCTCTCCCCTTTTTCCCAAGCATGCGCTCCACGCTGTCCGCAAAGGCCTCCACTCCGCTGGGCACGCTTTGCGGCCAGACAAAGGGGGGCGGCGCGGGGCGCTCCATAAAGAGGGCAAGACGCCTTGCCAGTTCCTTTACATCGCCGGAATCGGGAAAGATCGCATTCTCTTCCAAAAAAAAGGCAGCGCCGTTACTGGCGCTGGTGAGTGTCCTGCAGCCCGAGGACAAAGCCTCCAGCACGGCATTGGAGCAGGCATCGTAAAAAGTCGGCAGAATAAAGATATCCAGGGCCTTGTAAAAGGCGGGCATGTCGTCCACCTTGCCGCAAAACACAAGCCGCTCCGCCACGCCCAGACTGCGGGCGAGTTCCGCATAAGCCCGGTGCTCCCTGCCGCCCGCCACAAAAAGCAGCGTATGCTCGGGCAGCAGGGCTAAAGCCCGAATCAGCGGTGCCAGGCCCTTTAATTCAAAATTGGTGGAAGCCGTACCTATGAAAACCGTGCCCTGCGGCAGTGCGCTCCCTGCCGGAACCTTCGCAGCCAGGGCCGCACGGGCCGCCTCCCGTTCCTGGGGCGAGGGCGGAAAAAAGCGGCAACTGTCCGGTTGGTTATAGACCACGCTGACCCGTGCCGGATCAAGCGCGCCATAGGCCTCGAGCAGCCAGTCGCGCACCAGATGGGAAACCGCGATGACCTCGCTCTCCGGGCCGAACTGGCGCTTTTCCACCAGCAAGGTCAGCCAGTTGGAGGGCCGGAGTCTGCGCTTTAAGCGTTTGAGCAGGCGGGGAAGGCCGGGGGCAAGGGCTTTTTCCGATTGTTCCCAGAATATTTTCAAAGGCCCGCCGCCCATACGGCTGAGATCCTGGTTCCAGGTTTTGCCAAGGCTTACGGAAAGGTCGTAGCGCCCGCGCCTGCGCAGCATTTCAGCCCGCAGAAGAAAATAGAGTAACTTGAGAGAGCGAAAGCCCGGCGGGCGCCCCACTGCCAGCACCCGCACACCCTGCGGTGCCTCAATCTCCTTGCGCGCGCAGATAAAGTCCACCGCATGCCCGCGCCGGGCCAGTTCTCCGGCCAGACGAAAGCCGAACTGCTCCACCCCGCCGTAGCGGGAAAAGCGCGGCAGCAGTAGCGCTATTCGGCTCGGAAATGGGGTCGCAAGGGGGTCACCCCCTTGCCAGGAGGTTCGGGGGACAGAGTCCCCCGAAAAAAAATCTGAAGGACAGCGCCCCTGCCTACCGCTCTCCATCGCCGTCTTCATCGTCCGCCTCCAGTTGCTCGGCGCGCCGCAGCAGTTCCTCCAGTTGAATGTCCACCCCGATGATGCCGGTGATATTGTCCTCATTGTCAATGAGGGGCGCGGACACGGAGACCACCAGCTTGCCCGTGAACTGGGACTGGTAGATATCCGTCACATGCAGGGCCCCGTTTTTCATGGGTTCGGTGAACCAGGTGCGGGAGGACATATCCGCGCCCAGGGGGAGCCGCTCGGCGTAGCGGGTCTGGAACTGCGGATCGAGCACCGCGCTAGCCAGCAGGGCTCCTTTGGTGTCGGTCAGGTTGATGAACTGCACAAAGGGGAACTCGCGCAGGAATTTTTCCAGACAAGGGTAGAGTTCGTTCCCCTGGCCGCGCACCACCATGGTATGCACCAGTCGGGTGATGACGTGAATGGAAAGCTTGCGGGCGATTTCCCGAATGCGCTGCAGTTCCGAGGGGAACATTTCCGGCATGTGCCGCTTGACCAGGGCCAGCATCTCCTTGTTGGAGAAGGAGGTGGTCCGGCCTTTTTCATAGGCCGCAAGAATATGGCCGTAAATGACGCCCACGGCAGGATTGCTTTTGCTGACGGCCCTGTCGCCCTCCAGTTCCAGATTCTGGTTAATCCAGTAGGCGACCCCGGCCCGGCCCGACTTATCGGTGATGATGATCGGCACCTTGCGCCCGAGTATGCGCGTGGTATCGAAAATATTGTAGATTTCCTCATTTTTGGCGAGACCGTCCACATGGATGCCTGCGGCTGTGGCGTTGAAATCTTTGCCCACAAAGGGGTAGTTGTCCGGAATATGGTAGTCCAGGTCGGTTTCGAAGAAACGCGCGATTCTGTCAATGACACGGGTATCGGCTGCATCGTCATCCCCGGTGAGCGAGATATATTCGATGATCATGGCTTCCAGGGGCGAGTTGCCGGTGCGCTCACCAAAGCCCAGCAGAGCGCAGTTCACGCCGCTGCACCCATAAAGCCAGGCTGTTGTCGCATTAACAACGACCTTATGAAAGTCATTATGGCCGTGCCATTCCAGCCACTCGCCGGGCACGCCCGCGCCATCGGTAAAGGCCCGCACCAGCCGGGGCACCGAGCGCGGCAGGGCCGCGCCGGGGTAAGGCACGCCGTAGCCCATGGTATCGCAGAGGCGTATTTTCACGGGAAGGCCCGAGGCTTTGGACAGTTCCATCAATTTGGCGGCCAGGGGCAGGCAGAAGCCGTGGATGTCCGCACGGGTGACATCTTCAAAGTGACAGCGCGGCGCTATGCCCCATTCCAGGGCCTGCTCGGCTATTGCGACATAGCTGTCAAAGGCCTTGCGCCTGTCCCAGCCGAGTTTCATGAATATATGGTAGTCGGACACGCTGGTCAGCAGGCCCACTTCCTTGAATTCCATATCTCTCGCCAGTTTCAGGTCATTGATATTGGCCCTGATCCATCCGGTGATCTGCGGAAAGGCATAGCCGCGCGCGCGGCAGGCCTCAATGGCCTTGCGGTCTTTTTCAGAATACATGAAAAACTCGCAGGCCCGGATCAGCCCGCTCCGTCCGCCAAGCTCGTGCAGCATGTCATAAATAGTGGCTATCTGCTCCACGCTGTAGGGGGGCCTGGCCTGCTGCCCGTCCCGAAAGGTGGTATCCGTGATGAACATGGGCTCGGCGGGCCTCGGGTCCACAAACACCCCGTCAAAGGGCACGCGCGCCACCTTGGTGTAGGGGAACATTTCGCGGAACAGTTCCGGCGTCCCCACTTCGGAAAGATGGGTGCTCTGAGGGCTGCGTTTCGGGTGGAGCAAAGACATGACTATCTCCTTGGACGGTGCCGAAAAAAGCGGATGCTCAATCCGCTACCAGCCGTGCGCGTCTTTGAGCGCGAGCGCTTCACGACTGAAGGGGTTTATGGACAGGGCGGCCAGAACCGCTGCACGGGCGGACGGCATGCGCGCGCTTTCAAGCAGGGAATGCGCGGCCTCTATATGCATCCGTTCCGGCGCGGAGCCGTATACGGAACTGATGAGCAGGGCATAATCCTCCTGAAAAATACGGCGGACCAGATCCCCGGCATCATGAAGAAAGCGCGCCAAGGGCCGCTGCCCGGAGCGGCCCGCAAAATACAGAATAAAGAGCCTGCGCGAGTGCAGGAGCAGCGCTTGCAGCCGCGCGCACTCACGCCGCATGCTTTCACAGGCCCCTTCCCGAACCAGACCGAGCGCAGCGGCTATGGCCGAGATTTCCGGCACCGACTGCCTCCCGGCCAGTTCTTCCAGCCTGGGGAGGTAATACTGCCGCTGATGGGCGTCTTCCATCAGCTTCAGGGCCTCATGGAAGGCATAGCCTAAGGTCCAGTCCAGCAAACGTCCGGCCTGGGCACCCGCAGAGCCTGCTTCCGGTCTTTCTGAAAACAGATGATGGGCCGTGTCTTTCAAACGCCAGAGCGGTCCCTTGTTCCAGCTCTCGCCCACCAGTTCGCGCAGCAGGGGAAAGGACAGGGTTCCATCGCGCTCCATGCGCGCGAACTGCTCAAAAAGCCGGTCAGAGACAAGGCAATAGCCCTGCAGCACATCGCGCTCAAAGGCCTCCCGGTTTTTCAGCACCCATGCTTCCATAGCTGCGCCTATAGCCCTAAAACGAGCATATCTCGCCGCAGCAAGCTTTCAAAAAACCTGTGTAGGCGTGCAGGATGCGGCTTTCTTTTTCGCGCTGTTCGGCATGCAAAAGGGGCAGGGCGTGCAGCCGGGCCAGGGAAAGCGCCTCCCCGTAGTCCGGCAGGGCGCGCAGCCCTTTGGCCAGGATGCAGCCATCCCCCACTGAAAAAAATTCCGCCTCGCGCATATCCGTAACCACGGCCAAAGGGCAGGGCTGCGGCAGGGCGAGCCTGGCCAGGGCCTGCATTTCCCGGACATAGGTATGCACCTGCCCCGCGCAGAAGAGCAAAAACATGCCCGGACTTCCTTCAGGGAGCAGCATGGCTATATCCGCCTCCCGGCTCAGGCCTTCCCCGCCCGCCTCATAGCGCACGGCATAACGCGGCGTGAGCGCGGCAGGGGGATAGCCGCGCTCTTCAACCAGAAAACGGGCCAGGGCCTGACGCAGATCCTCGTAGGTGGCGCGCTGCCGGAGTTCGCCGCTCAGATAGTCGCGGATGACACCGCCCAGGCTCACTTCATGCATATGCCTTACCCGGGCCTTTGACTACGAAGAAGCTTAACGCCCCTCGGCGTGGCGCGCTTCTGCCTTGAGCAGGGCCTGCGCGACCTTGCAGTCATAAAAAGACAGCGGATCAGCCCCGCTTTTGCGTTCTTTATACATGGCCGCCGCCGCGCAAACAACGCCGTAGGCGAGCCATTCATGCCTCTCCCAGACCTCGGGGCGATCCAGACGCCAGAGGCGAAATTCTATGCCGCCCGCGCTTTCGCGCACATAAACCCTGGTCTTGTGATCGGAAGGATCCGGGTGGTAATACAGCCCCTTGTCGTCTTTCATAAACAAATCCCGCGCAAGTAAAGTGATTTTCCGTCCTACTGTGGCTCGAAACCTTTCTGACGTCAAGCTGTGCGCTGACTGCGGAGCGATTCAAAAGAAGCTGCTTCGCCTTTCGGCTATGTGATTTTTTGCACATACCCCCGCGCAAAAAAGCTTGAGCCGCAGGAGCGCAGTGCCCTTTTTTCCTTGCAGGGTCTGCCTATTCGCCTCCCCTACGCCTCCCGCCTCCGCGGCAGAATGCGCTTGACAAAGCTGCTGTTTGCCTCTAGTCGTTTGAGTTGCGTCAGATTTAAAGATATCTTTCTTAGTTTTGCGCAGATTGACAAAAACGGCTGAAGCTCCCCCAAAAGTCCGCCGTTCGGTCGCTTACGGGGTATGAACGCAAAAACCTATGTGGAGGTAAGGCAATGGCGAAACATCCAACTCCCAAGCTGGATCAGCTCGAGTCTGGGCCGTGGCCCAGCTTTGTGTCCGACATTAAGCAGGAAGCTGCTAATCGGGCCGCTAACCCCAACAACGTGGAATACCAAATTCCCGTGGACTGCCCCGAAGACCTGTTGGGCGTGCTTGAGTTGTCCTATACTGATGGGGAGACGCACTGGAAACACGGCGGCATCGTTGGTGTTTTCGGTTACGGCGGCGGTGTTATCGGCCGCTACTGCGACCAGCCCGAAAAGTTCCCCGGCGTGGCCCACTTCCACACTGTGCGTGTGAACCAGCCCGCGGCGAAATACTACAAAACCGACTTTTTGCGTCAAATCTGCGACCTGTGGGACATGCGCGGCTCCGGCATCACCAACATGCACGGTGCCACCGGCGACATCATTCTGCTGGGCACCCAGACCCCGCAGCTTGAAGAGCTGTTCTTTGAACTGACCCACAAAATGAATCAGGACCTTGGCGGTTCCGGTTCCAACCTGCGTACGCCCGAAGCCTGCCTTGGCATGTCCCGCTGCGAATACGCCTGCTATGACACCCAGGACATCTGCTATCAGCTGACCCTGGACTACCAGGACGAACTGCACCGTCCTGCCTTCCCCTACAAGTTCAAGTTCAAGTTTGACGGCTGCCCGAACGGCTGCGTTGCGGCCATGGCCCGCTCCGACTTTGCGCTTGTCGGCACATGGAAGGACGACATCAAAATCGATGACTCCGCCGTAAAGGCCTATGTCGGCGGCGAATTCGCCCCCAATGCCGGTGCGCACTCCGGTCGCGACTGGGGCAAGTTCGACATTCAGGCCGAAGTTGTTGACCGCTGCCCGACCAAATGCATGAGCTGGAACGGCTCCAAGCTTTCCATCAACAACCGTGAATGCACCCGCTGCATGCACTGTATCAACACCATGCCCCGTGCCCTGCACATCGGCGACGAGCGCGGCGCGAGCATTCTGGTCGGCGCAAAAGCCCCCGTGCTTGACGGCGCGCAAATGGGTTCTTTGCTCGTTCCCTTCATTGAAGTCACCCAGCCCTACGATGAAGTCAAAGAAGTCATCGAAAAAATCTGGGACTGGTGGATGGAAGACGGCAAAAACCGGGAGCGCCTCGGCGAAACCATCCGCCGCCTCTCCTTCCAGCGCCTGCTCGAAGTTACCGGAATTCCGGCGCAGCCCGTCCATGTTAAGGAGCCCCGCCACAACCCGTTCATGTTCTTCAAAGAAGAAGAAGTGCCCGGCGGCTGGGAACGCGATCTCGACGATTACCGCAGCAGACACCAGAGATAAGGAAAGGGGAAGAATATTATGGCATTCGTATCTTCCGGGTACAATCCCGAAAAGCCCATGGAGAACCGCATCTCCGACATCGGCCCTCGCAAATACGACGAGTTCTATCCGCCCTTTATCGCTAAAAACAAGGGCAAGTGGCTCTACCACGAAATCCTTGAGCCGGGCGTGCTCCTGCATGTGGCCGAAAGCGGCGACAAGGTTTACACGGTCCGTTGCGGCGCTGCGCGTACTATCAGCGTCACCCATATCCGCGAAATCTGCGAAGTGGCCGACAAGCATTGCGGCGGCTATGTGCGCTTCACCACCCGCAACAACATCGAGTTCATGGTTGACAGCGAAGACAAGGTAAAGGGCCTTAAGGCCGATCTTGCCACCCGCAAGTTTGCCGGCGGCTCCTTCAAATTCCCCATCGGCGGCACCGGTGCTGGCATCTCCAACATCGTGCACACCCAGGGCTGGGTGCACTGCCATACCCCGGCCACGGACGCTTCCGGCCCGGTAAAGGCCGTGATGGACGAAATGTTCGCTGACTTCCAGAACCACCGCCTGCCCGCCCCGGTGCGCATCTCTCTGGCCTGCTGCATCAACATGTGCGGCGCGGTGCACTGCTCCGACATCGGTCTGGTGGGCATTCACAGAAAGCCCCCCATGATTGACCACGAATGGGCTGACCAGCTCTGCGAAATCCCCCTGGCGGTCGCTTCCTGCCCCACTGCGGCAGTGCGTCCCACCAAGGTGGAGTGGAAGGGCGAGAAGGTGAACTCCATTGCCATCAAGAACGAGCGCTGCATGTACTGCGGCAACTGCTACACCATGTGCCCCGCGCTGCCCATTTCTGACGGCCAGGGTGACGGCATCGCCATCATGGTCGGCGGCAAGGTGTCCAACCGCATCAGCATGCCCAAGTTCTCCAAAGTGGTTGTGGCTTACATCCCCAACGAACCGCCCCGCTGGAAAAAGACTACGGATACGGTCAAGCACATCGTTGAAGTGTACGCAGCCAACGCCAACAAATACGAGCGTCTGGGCGAGTGGGCCGAACGCATCGGCTGGGAGCGCTTCTTCGCGCTGACCGGGCTGGAATTCACCCACCACCTGATNNGACGACTTCCGCGAGCCCGCCTACTACACCTGGCGTCAGAGCACCCAGTTCAAGTTCTAGGGTTTTAGCCGCTTTACCTCTCCGGGCGCGGGCTTCCGCGCCCGGAGAAATAACTCCAAAAAGGACTGGCCATGAACGAAGATCAACAAAAAATCGTTGACTTTATTAAAAGCAAGAGCAAGACAAAGTTCTATTTTAATGATTTCCTTGAGCTTTTCCCGGATCAAGGTCCCCGCGGCGTGAAAAAGATCCTCACCTCCATGGTGCAGGCTGAAATTATGGAATTCTGGTCCTCGGGCAGCACGACCATGTACGGCCTGAAAGGTGCCGGGAAACAGAGCCAGGCCGAAGGCGAAAGCTAGAGCCGGATCGCCCCTGTCAAAGGCGCACGAGACTGAAGCAGAACAAGCGTAACCCGGTGCTGTTCCCTCTTTGCGGACAGCTGCGGCCTTTGCCGCGCCGGATATTTCACAAAGCAGTCTGCCCTGGTGCTCCGTGCGCTTTTTTCTTATGCGCATACCACGACTTATCATAAGCGGCCTTTCAGGCGGCGCAGGCAAAACCATGGTCAGCCTGGGCGTATCGCGCGCCCTGCGCCGCCGGGACATCGCCCTCAGAGCCTTTAAAAAAGGCCCCGACTATATTGATGCGGCCTGGCTCTCTCTGGCCGCCCGCGCCCCGCAGGGAAACCTGGACCCCTTTTTCACGCCCGGCCAGAGCCTGCTCGAACATTTTTCCCGCATGGCCTCAGGCTATGCCCTGGCCCTGGTTGAGGGCAACAGGGGCCTTTTTGACGGTCTGGATCTGCAAGGCTCCTGCTCCACAGCCGAAGTTTCCCGCGTTCTGCGCGCTCCCCTCATTCTTGTGCTTGACTGCGCCAAGATGACCCGCACAGCTGCGGCCCTGGTCAAGGGCTGCATGAACTTTGAGCCGGGCCTGCATATCGCGGGCGTCATCTTGAACCGCACCGGTGCCCCCCGCCACCAGACCATGCTCCGCGCCGCTATTGAGGAATTGTGCGGTCTGCCCGTGCTCGGGACCTTGCCGCGAAAATCTGAAGGGCTGATGGAAGAGCGCCGCACAGGCCTCTTCGGCATAGACGAATACGCGCAGGCCGATGCGCATCTGGATCAAATCGCCGACTTTGTCAGCGCGCATGTGGATATGGACGCCCTGCTCCGGCTTGCCGAATACGCGCCGGACCTGCCTGATCCCCTTCCTGATCCGCTTCTTGCCGGGGGTGCCCCTCAACGAATCGAAGCAGTGGATCTCTCCGCAAAAACTTCCGGCAGCAAAAGCGTCCGGCCCAGACGGCCCCGCATAGGCTATGTGCGCGATGCCGCCTTCTGGTTTTACTACCAGGAAAACCTGGATGCCCTGCACGCCGCCGGAGCCGATCTGCAAGCCTTGTCGCTTCTTGATGCCAGTCCCTGGCCCGCAATTGATGGCCTGTACATAGGCGGCGGCACGCCGGAACTCCATGCCGAAGCCCTGAGCGCGAACAGGGAAAAGCGCTCCCTGGTGGCCGCCCTTTCCAGGGCGGGGCTGCCCATCTATGCGGAAAGCGGCGGTTTTGCCTATCTTACGCAAAGCCTGCGCATAGAAGGCAGAGACTACCCCATGGCAGGGATCTTTCCCTGCTCTGTGGAATTTTGTCCCGCGCCGCAAGGGCTCGGCTATGTCAGCGCAGAAGTGCTGAACGCTTCCCCCTTTCTCCCGGCAGGATGCAGCTTTCGCGGACACGAATTTCAATTTTCCCGCTGTGTTTTCAACGAGCCGGACGAAAAGGCCTATCTTTTCCGTCTGCACCGGGGCAAGGGCATGGCCGCAGCGCCGGATCAGGGCAGGCGCGATGGCCTGTTGCTATATAATACCTTTGCCGCCTATACTTATGTCTACGCCCCTGCTCTGCCCCTTTGGGCAGCAAACTTCGTCTCTCTCTGTCTGAGGCCATGACTCGGAGGCTATTTACAGATGTGGATGTGGGGCTCTGCCCCACATCCCGANNCCCCGCCAAGGGCCTGAGGCCCTTGGAACCCGCAATTTCCGGAAAAGGGCGCTTTGCGCCCTTTTCCGGCGGATGGGGTCAAAGGGACGAGTCCCCTTGCGGGAGCCCAGAGGGCGGAGCCCTCTGGACAGGAGGATTCTGGCTAAAACCCGCGAAAAACCGGCTTGCATCATTCCTCTACTTCTGCTTTTCTTCCTCGCGCTCTGCTCTCTTCCGGCCCATGCCCAACAGCAGGCCGCTCCCTCGCTTGATCCGGCCTGGATGCCCCTGATCGAGCGGCTGGCTGAAGACGGATTCGACCGCGCCGCCACGGAGCGCTCTTTTTCCAGCCTGGGGCCGACATCCTATTCTCCCGCCTTTATGGCCGCCAAGGTTCTGGAACTGCACGGCGTTCCGGGAATCGGCATCAGGCGGGACAATGTCCCCGAGCCCCTGCTGCCGGAGGGCTATGCCCCGCCAACGCCAGACATCACTGTGGGTTCCTGCCTGGATTTCATCACGCGGCATAAAAAATTGCTGGAAGACATACACAACAAACACGGGGTGCGCGCACCGGCCATTCTGGCCGTGCTGCTTATCGAAACCGGCCTGGGGCAGGATCTGGGCAGGGACAGCGCCCTGCGGGCCCTGGCCAGCATGGCGGCCACCAATGCCCCGGCCCGTCTGGAAGGCATGGGCAACAGCCGTCAAAAAACCAGGGTGGCCCCTGCTGCCCTGCTCAGAACCCTGACGGAGAAATCCACCTGGGCCTATGAAGAATTACAGGCGCTGCTCCGCTATGCGCAGCAGCGCGGGCTCAACCCGGCCCAAATGCCCGGCTCTATCTACGGGGCTGTCGGGCTCTGCCAGTTCATGCCTTCCAATGTGGAAAAATTCGGCGTGGACGGCAACAACGATGGACGCATAGACCTCTTCCATCTGGATGACGCCATGTACAGCGTAGCCCGCTATCTTGAAGCCAGCGGCTGGCGGGGAGCGGTCACGGACGAAGAGCGCCGCCGGGTTTTTCTCGCCTACAATAACGATGTCGCTTACGCCTCCGCAGTGCTGGCGACCTCTAAACGGCTGGAGAGCGCCCTTTCCGGAAAAGGACGGATTTCCCGCAAAAGCAGCGCCCTCATAGGCGGATACAGCGCAAACCCCTCCGCCCGGCTGGACCCGAGCCTGCGCCGCTTGCGCCGCGCGCCCGCCTCAGCCAGGGTACAGGCTCTGGGGGATTACCAGCGTTTATTGCAGTAGGTGCTGTCTCCCAAAAGGCCCCTGTCAACAGCCTCCTCTCTACCGCCCATGAAATTGGGCGGTCCGGCCCCAATGCCGGGATTGAAGCTGCTGGCGAGCGCGCGGGTCAGGTAGTCCTGCGCGCAGATCACGGCCTCGCGTAAGGGCAGGCCAAAGGCGAGTTGCACGGCAATGGCCGCAGAAAGCGTGCAGCCCGTGCCGTGGTTGTTGCCAGTTTCCACTCTGGGGTGAGGCAGGGGCTGGCAGGCTTCACCAGGCAGGCAAAGCCAGTCAATCATCTGTGCCTTGTTCTGCTGCTCCTCAAAATGCCCGCCCTTGATCAGCACGGCTTTGGCCCCCATAGCGTGCAGGCGCTTTGCAGCCTTAGCCACATCCTCGGCGCTCCTGATGCTCATGCCGGAAAGCAGTTCAGCCTCCGGCCTGTTGGGCGTCAAAAGGTCGGCCAGCGGCAGCATGCGCGTGCGCATGGCCTCTTCGGCCTCTTCATGCAAAAGACGGCAGCCGGACTGGCTGACGCAGACCGGATCGACCACCAGGGGAAAGTCCCTCTCATGCAGCACCTCGGCCAGGGCATTGATGATGGGCGCGGAAGACAGCATGCCGGTTTTGGCCGCCTTGACCGGAAAGCCCTGGCGCACGGCCTGCAATTGCAGGAGGACGAAATCCGGGGGCACTTCGTGAATGCCCAGCACGCCCGCCCCGTTCTGCGCGGTTAGGGCCGCAATCACAGAAACGGCAAAAGCCCCCAGGCTGGTCATGGTCTTGCAATCCGCCTGAATGCCCGCGCCGCCGCCCGAGTCCGAACCCGCGATGCTCAAAACGACTGGAGGCCTTGATACTCTGCCGCTCATGAGCGTTCCTCCCTGGCCTGGGTCATCAGGGCGCGCAGCTCCCGAATTTTGGCCGGAATGTCCGGGGCCAGGGTAATGGCCGA
>DBDO01000072.1 GCA_002293605.1 Desulfovibrionaceae bacterium UBA930 | reverse complement strand
GGAGAGCAGAAAGGCCAGGTTGTTGGCCGCAAGGTACACTTCCGGGTCATTGACCAAAATGGCGCGGTAGGTGGCCTCGGCCCCGTCAAGATCGCCCTTTTCCTCTTGCAGCATGGCCAGCACAATGGCCGGTCCCGGCACTTCGGGCGCTTTGCTCATGGAGTTTCGGGCCAGTTCCATGGCTTTTTCTATACGCTGGGTGGCGGTATAGTACTGGGCCAGAACGGTCAGGGGCTGATCCCAACCGGGGGCGAGTTCCAGGGCGCGCAAAAAGGCGGTCTCGGCCTTGGCATTATCTTTGTTGGCCAGGGCCGCTTCGCCGGTCATATAGGCGGCCCTGGGGTCGGTCGGGCGTTCTTTCTGGCGTTTTTCGGCAAAGGCCAGGGCCTCTTTTTCCTTTTTCGCGGCGATCAGGGCGCGCATGCGGCCTTCGGCAGCGGCAAGATTGTCCGGGTTATCCTTTAAAATGAGCGCATAGGCGTCCCCTGCCCTGGAGTGCTCCCCGGCAGCGCCGCTGATGGCGGCCAGACGCATGCGCGCGCCTTCGCGATAGGCCTCCTGCCTGGCAAGCCCTTCCAGAATGCTGCGGGCCTCGGCGTAGCGCTTCTGGGAAGCCAGAATATCCGCTTGCAGCACGGGCAGGGTGGGGTCTTGGGGGAGTTCCTTTTTGCCGATGTCCAGGGTCATGAGCGCGGCGTCCGGCTTTTGCCCCATCATGTACAGGTTGGCCAGGGTGGTATAGGCCAGGGCGAACTTGGGAGCGCGCTTAATCACATCGGAGATGATGGCCTCGGCCCGTTCGGGATTGCGCGAGGCGTTGTAGGCATCGGCCAGGGCCAGGGCCGCATCCAGATCGTTTTCATCAAGCTCGGTGACCTTGGTGAAGTCGGAGACGGCATCGGCAAAGCGGCCCATGCTGAAGTAGATGCGGCCCCGCAGAAAGAGGGCGTCATCGTTTTGCGGATCTTTTTCCAGCAGCAGGCTGAGTTCTTTTTCGGCCTCTTCAACGCGGCCGCTTTCCAGGGCAATTTCCACAAGACCGAGACGGGCCTCAACGGCTTCGGCAGTGGCGGAAGGGTCGGCAAGCAATTCTCTGAGCAGGCTTTCAGCCTCGCTTGTGCGGCCCGATCTGCCGAGTACGCTGGCCCTGGTCAGGCGGATCAGGCCGCTTTGGGCCGGGGCCTCGCCAAGCGTAGTCAGGGCGCGGTCAAATTCGCCCTGTTCCGCGTCCATTTCAGCAAGACGGATGCGCACCTGCTCGCTTGCCGGAATTTTTTTCAAAAAGCCCGTCAGCACGGCCCGGCTTTCCTCCTGCCTGCCTTCCAGAAAATGTATGCCGGAAAGTTGCAGAATCAGGGCCGGGTCTTCGGGGCGCAGGGGCAAAAGGCGCTGCACGTAGCCCTTGGCCGCTTCCAGGTCGTTATCCTGCAAGGAAAGGGTGAGCAAAAGGGCCAGCAGGGCCGGGGACTGCGGCATTTTCTCCAGCGAGTTTTTGAGCAGGTCAAGGGCCTTTTGCCGCTCGCCCGTATTGATGTAGGCCGAAGTAAGGCCGGTGACGGCTTCTTCGTTGTTCGGGGCCTTTTCCACAGCTTTTTCAAACAGGGGCAGGGCTGCGGCAAAGTCGCGGCGCTGTATGAACACAGCCGCGCGCAGTAGGTTCAGTTCCTGCGTTTCCCCCCCGATTGTGAGCGCTTTTTCCGCATATGCCGAAGCCTTGTCAGCATCTTCCGCCAGAAGGGCCGCGCGGCTTGCGCCGGTCAGGGCCTCCACGGAATCCGGCTTTAATTCCAGAACCTTGGCAAAGCTCGCGGCAGCGTCCTGAATTCTGTCT
This sequence comes from Desulfovibrionaceae bacterium UBA930, assembly GCA_002293605.1. Taxonomy (GTDB): domain Bacteria; phylum Desulfobacterota; class Desulfovibrionia; order Desulfovibrionales; family Desulfovibrionaceae; genus Frigididesulfovibrio. The sequence goes on along the minus strand of DBDO01000072.1, from coordinate 4,614 downwards.
TCTTTGACGGCGCAACGCGCCAGCACAAGGTGGGCGTCTGCAAAGAGCGGGTCGAGTTCCGTTGCCTCAAGCGCCTCCTTGCGGGCGGCGGCGCAGTCCCCGGCCTTTTCCGCAGCCAGGGCGCTCTGCATGCGGCTGTCGCGTTTTTCCTCCATCGAGGTGCAGGCGGTGAACAAAAAAGGCAGGAGCAGCAAGGGCAGAACGAGTGTTTTCACGTAAACTCCTTAATAAATATATGGGGCTTCGCCCCATACCCCGCCAGGGGCCTGAGGCCCCTGGACCCGCAATAAGGGGAGCAATGGCTTGCGGGCTTTGCCGTATGCGATATAGTACGCAGCATACTCGTGCCGGGCCTAAAAAACAAGACGCGCACCGGGCTTACTCTCCCCGCTCGCGTATCGGTCTGCCGTCAGGCAGCTTCACATAAGGAAAATACTGTGAAAGATACCCCGGCCTCTCACTTTTCCTGCTGAAAGTAGTCAGGGTTTACAGTTTTAAAACCTGGAAAGCGTGAGGCCGCCAGCTCGCGATCACAGGTTGCCAGAATGGCTCCAACCTGTATTGCAGAGGCGGCCACGATTGCATCCGGCAGTTTTCTACGCGTTACCCGGCGAAAGGCAATGGCAGCGCTTTGTACCTCTTCGTTCAAGGGAATAAGCGTCACATTACTCAGAAAGGATTGGAATACATCTTCGTCTTCATTACTGAGTCCATGAAATGAAAGCAGTTCCAGTTTGGAAATCACACTGACAAACAGCTCGGCGTCCGCATGGGCTTTGAGGAAGCCTAGCAGAGCCTCTTTCGCCAGCAGATAGCCTATAATAACATTTGTATCGAGCAGGAGCCTACCATTCATCCCGCATGGCCTTTTGCAAGCGAACCGGGTCCGCATTGCGGAAGGTTTTACTGTTCTTCAGCCGTCCGGCCAAGTGCAGCACGGATCGCGCCGCAAGGGGAAGCTTTTCAGCTTTTGGACTCAAAACCAGCAGCAAGTCCGCTTGTCCTACGGGCATGCTGTCCGGTAAGACCACGTCAAGCAGCAGTCTGCGATCGGGAGAAACGGTAACGATTTGATGGATTGTATTCATCCTTATTCTCCTCTATCTGACTGAATAATAGGATTCTTTCGAATTAAAAGCAATCCTCACATCAGAGTCTGTTTACATGTCACCTTTTCTCTAAAACAAACCCGGCACGGGAGGGAACACGCGCCGGGGGCGTCTAACAACCAGACTGGGGGGGCGGCGGGCGCGTTTGCCCGCCGCCTGTATGGAAACTTACCGCTTCATGCCGATAACGGTCTCCAGCATAGTATCCACGGTGGTGATGGTTTTGGAGTTGGCCTGGAAGCCGCGCTGCGTGGTGATCATGTTCACGAACTCGCGTGAGAGGTCCACGTTGCTCTGCTCCAGCGAATAGCCGTGCGTAGTGCCAAAGGTGCCTGTGCCTGCCGCGCCCGTGCTGGGCACGCCGGATTCGCGGGTTTCAGTGAACAGGTTGCCGCCTTCGCGCCTGAGGTTTTGCAGGCTGGGAAAATCGTGCAGGGTAATCTGGAACAGTTCCAGGGAGACGCCGTTGGAATAGGTGGCCGAGAGCACGCCGTTGGTGCTTACGTTCACGTAGCGCAAATCGCCGTAAGTATAGCCGTCCTGCACCTTGCCGTTGTGCTCGTAGGAAGAATTGCCATAGTTGGTGGTGGTCGTGGGCTGCGGCTCTCCGAAATTGCCCAGACCCCTGATACTGCCCGTGCTGTTCAGAATATCAGCCGCTGTGGGAAGCTGCGCGCCGCTGGGCAGGGTGGGGCCATCGGGTTCCAGCATGGAACTCGGGTTAGGATCCATGACCGGGATAGTGGTGGCGGTAAGGTCTGCATTCGTCAGTACGCTGGCGTCCGTGGTATAGTAGGGGGGCGTTGTGGCAGCGCTGCTGTCCGCAGTGACATAGTACAGAGTTATTAGCTCGCCATCGGAATTTTTGCGCTGTAGTGGCGGATAGGGTGTTGTGGCCAGGGTGCTCGCCTCCCACAGGGGGCCGCCTATATCTATGGGATTGCCGCTGGCGTCCAGGGGGTTGCCGTAGGCGTCCGTGGTGGCTGCGGCGTTTGTGGGCAGTACGGGCGGCGGCGTGCTGGTCGTTTCATAGTGCCACTCGCTGCTCAGGTTCTTCAGGCCCATGTTGATGGCAATCAGGCGGTCCGTTGCGTTGACATTGGGCTTGGTATAATCCGTGGCCGAGCCGTCCGCAGGGCCGTAGGCCAGTTGCTGGCCCGCAGTGCCGGAAAAGTTCGGGGCGATCATGGGGTAGCCGTTGGAGGAGATGGGGGCCGGAACCCAGCTGCTCAAATCCACCACTTCACTGCCCGGAGCGCCGGTCCACCAACTGCCGTCGGAAGCATCGGTCTGGGGTACGAAAAAGCTCATATCCTTCATATTGCCGCTGCTGTCAAAGGTGATGGTGCCCGAGCCGAGCAGGCCCTTGAGCTTATCCGGCACATTGGGGTTGGTCCCGGCTCTTCCGCTGGGATCGTACTCGGAGGTAAAATCGCGTACGTCTTCGGAAGGGTCCATAGTGACGATGAATTCCCAGTAAGATGAACTCGGTGTGTACCCCGCAATGTCCTGGCCGCCGTGCTCATCGGCCACGCGGTCAAAGTAGACGCTCAACTTGTGCAGGATGCCGCCTTCGTCATAGACCTCGATGGTGGTCGAGTGGGCGTACATATCCTTGCCGATAGGCGGGTTCTGGGAGGCGTCCCAGTTCTTGAGCAGGGCGAAGAAGGGGTCGGTGGCGTCCGTGCTCTTGTCGCTCTCGCTGGCCTGACTGGTCTTTTCCAGGTTGATGGGCAGGGTGAGGTTGGTGGTGTGCCGGGGCGGGCAGGTAAAGGTATCAAGCTGTATGTCCACCGGGGTGCCACTGCCGATGATGCCGCTGTTGCTGCGCGTGGCCGTGGTCTGGTTGGCCGCGTTGCGGTCAATGGCCCAGCCCTGGAGCACGTAGCCGTGCGGGTCCACAAGGTAGCCTTCACGATCAAAGGTGAAGTTGCCGGCCCTGGTGTAGTAGCTTTCGTTATTGTACTTGGGCTTGACCTTGAAAAAGCCGTTGCCGGTAATGGCGATATCCGTGGCCCCGGTGGTGGTTTCAAAGGAGCCCTGCTGGAAATCGTTCATCACGATGCCGATATTGGTACCGCGCCCCACCTGGCCCACGCCCGCTGCCGTGCCCACATACTGGTACACGAAGTCTTCGAAGTCCATGCGCTGGCCCTTGAAGCCCACCGTGTTCACGTTGGAAATGTTGTTGCCTACCACGTTCATCTTTTCGCCGTGGGCGAGAAGGCCGGACACGCTGGTCCACATGCTTGCCGTAAGACTCATGGTTTCCCTCCAAATATCCCGCCGCGAGGGCGGGCAAGTGTATGCTGGATTTCTCTTCCTTTAGGCCCTGTCAGGGCCTTAGGGGGTTGTTGTCGTTGTTCCGCTGCCATCCGTACCTGTGCCGGAGTCGGCGGTATTGCTATTTTCCGTTGTCGCGCTTGCGCCGTTTTCCGTGCTCGTGCTTGAACTGCTGCTCGTGGGGTAGACCAGTTGGCGTATGTTCAGATATTCCACGCTTCGGCCATCGGTCAGCGTCAGCTTGTGGTTGCCGTCTGCCGCGCTTTCCACGCCGACAATCTGGCCTATGGAGTAGGTATCCACCAGGACGCTTTTGCCGCCGGAATCCGTAGCCACAAAGCTGGCGATATAGGAACCCGTGGGCATAACATTGCCGGAGGAATCGCGGCCGTGCCATCTGAACTGGTACTCCGTGCCCGCCTTGTAGGTGTTGGACTCGAGCTTCTGGCTGTAAATAATCTTGCCGGTGGCCTTGCCGTTGCTGTCGGTCGCCACAATATTCAGGGTGCCCTCGGCGATGTCCTGCTGCGGCTGGAAATTAATGCTCTTCCAGCTTGCCTGGGTGGCATCGTTCGGGTCTATGTCGTTGGCTTCGCTGAGGCCGTTCGCATTGGTGCGCAGGGTGATGTTGTCGCCCTTGGCCGATACCCACAGGCCCATCAGACTGGCCGCGTTGGTGACCTGCTGCGCGCCCATGGTCGTGCCCAGGCCTTCCACGGTGGAGCGGATGTTCTGCAATTCTTCCACCTGCGTGAACTGGGCGAGCTGGGCGATAAATTCCTTGTCTTCCACCGGGTTCAGGGGGTCCTGGTGCGTAAGCTGGGCCACGAGGAGCTTGAGGAAGGTATCCTTGTCCGTTGCGGTCTTGCTGGTTGTGCTGGCGGTGCTTTGCGCCGCTTCGTATTGTCCGAGTATTGCCGCGGTTGACATGGCTGTGTCCTTCCTCTGTATCTTCTAGAGCAGTTTCGCTTTGAGATTNNGGCCACGAGGAGCTTGAGGAAGGTGTCTTTATCCGTGGCTGTCTTGCTGCTGCCCGCAGTGCTGGCAGCGCTTTGCGTGGCCTCGTATTGTCCGAGTATCGTTGCGGTTGACATGGCTTCTGTCCTTCCTCTTCTGCTTCAATATCAGGCTACGATGTGCAGCCCGGTCTGTTCCTGTCTGCGCGCTTCGCGCGTTGCGCCCTCGCCCTGCTTCGGCCCGCCTGCACCTTCGCGGCGGATGC
>DBDO01000232.1 GCA_002293605.1 Desulfovibrionaceae bacterium UBA930 | reverse complement strand
AGGGCCGGACCCTGCCCTGCTTGAAGTGCAGGAAATGAAGAGGCGGCTTTTCGTCTCCCTCCTCTTTACCCTTCCCCTTTTGTATATCGCCATGGGGCCTATGCTGGGCCTTCCCCTGCCCGCAGTTCTTCAAGGTCCGGAAAATGCCTTGCCCTTTGCCTTTACCCAGTTTCTGCTGACCCTTCCGGTGCTTTTCGTCAACGCGAAATACTACCGGGTGGGCTTTAAGACCCTGTTTTCCGGCGCTCCGAACATGGATTCGCTCATTGCCATCGGCTCAGGGGCTGCGGTGCTTTTCGGCGTCTATGCCATCTACAGGATGGCCTTCTCCTTAAGCCGGGGCGACATGGCGATGGTCCAGCATCTTGCCATGAACCTGTATTTTGAATCAGCGGCCATGATCCTCAGCCTGATTACCCTTGGCAAATTCCTTGAAGCCAGGGCCAAGGGCAAAGCCTCGGAGGCCATTGCCAAACTGATGGATCTCGCCCCCAAAACCGGGACCCTTCTGCGGGACGGGGTGGAAGAGGTCGTGCCGCTTGAGCGGCTTGTGGCCGGGGATATTCTGCTTGTCAAAGCCGGGGAGAGCGTGCCGGTGGACGGCGTGATCACCGAGGGCAGGGGTTTTTTGGACGAATCCGCCCTTACCGGGGAAAGTCTGCCCCTGGAAAAAACAGCGGGAGACAGCGTTACAGGTGCCACCATCAACAGCTCCGGCCATTTTTTGATGCGGGCCACGCGCGTGGGCGAAGACAGCACCCTGGCCCAGATTGTCAAACTGGTGGATGAGGCGACATCCTCCAAGGCCCCGATCGCCCGGCTGGCGGATACCATCAGCGGGGTCTTTGTGCCGGTGGTCATTTGCATCGCGCTTCTGGCTACCGGCCTGTGGCTTTTGCTCGGCTACGGGCTCGAATTTGCGCTTTCCACAGGCATTTGCGTGCTGGTTATTTCCTGCCCCTGCGCCCTGGGCCTTGCAACGCCCACGGCCATTATGGTGGGAACGGGGCGCGGGGCCGCAAACGGCATTCTGCTTAAATCCGCCGCTGCCATTGAAAGGGCCCAGGCCGTGGATACCGTGGTGCTGGATAAAACAGGAACCGTGACAGAAGGCAGGCCCGTGCTCACCGACATCAGAGCGGTAAAAGGGCTGGGCGAGGATGCGCTGCTCGGCATCGCGGCCTCTCTGGAGAAACTTTCCGAGCATCCGCTCGGCGCGGCCATTGTCCGCGAGGCGGAGCGGCAGGGTGCGGATTTTGCCAAAGTTTCCGATTTCACACAAATTCCCGGTCAGGGAATCGCCGGGAGCATCGGCGGCGTCCGCCATATCGCGGGCAATGCCAGAATGCTTCAGGCAGAAGGCATTGCGGGCGGGGATTTTTTGGCCCTTGGCGACAGTCTTGCCAAGGAGGGGAAAAGCGCGCTCTATTTTGCGCGGGATGGCGCAATGCTCGGCCTGATCGCCGTGGCAGACCCTATCAAGACCTCCAGCCCCCAGGCTGTGGCCGAGCTGCGGGCCATGGGCCTGGACGTAATCATGCTTACCGGCGACAGCACCGGAACGGCCCAGGCCGTGCAGCGCAAGCTCGCCCTGACCCGCGTGCTTGCGGAGGTGCTGCCAAAGGACAAGGAAAGGGAAGTACGCGCCTTGCAGGCGCAGGGCAAAAAGGTCGCCATGATCGGCGATGGCATCAATGATGCCCCGGCCCTGGCCCGGGCCGATGTGGGCCTCGCCATTGGCGCGGGCACGGATATCGCCATAGAGTCAGCCGATATCGTGCTCATGAAAAGCGATCTCCTGGACGCGGTAAGCGCCATACAACTCAGTAAAGCGGTTATGCGAAACATCAGGCAGAACCTCTTCTGGGCCTTTTTCTATAATGTGGTGGGCATTCCCGTGGCCGCCGGGCTCTTGTTTCCTGCCTGGGGCCTGAGCTTAAGCCCCATGCTGGCGGCTGCGGCCATGAGTATGAGTTCCGTCAGCGTGGTCGGCAACGCCCTGCGCCTGCGCTTTTTCAAACCCGTGCGTCAAAGCGGTGCAAAGGCTGACGATAATCCGCACAGCAGCTCCGCCAGCCTTGCGGCACAACAAACAGAGCACAACGCTCAAGGGGGTTCTCCCGTGAAGAAAGTGATCTCTATTGATGGCATGTCCTGCGGTCATTGCGCGGCCCGCGTTGAAAAGGCCCTTAGGGCCGTACATGGCGTCTCTGCCGTGAGCGTGGATCTTGCCGCCAAAAGCGCAAGCGTGGAAGCTGGCGAGGATATCTCCGAGGAAAGCCTTACCAAGGCCGTTACGGATGTCGGGTATGCCGTGATCGATATTCAATGAGACATGAAATCAGCTCCAGGGCCTTTGTGGTAACAGGCCCCTAGACAAGACCTGGCCTATTGGGATAGCCTTCATCAGGCATAAAGCCTTGTGCAAAGCCCAACAGGCAGGTCTTTTTATGGTTTCGCGGCATTCGCGCCATACCCTGTATCTGCTGCGGGCCACAAGAAAATGACTGCTTCATCGCCTCCAGGTTGGAGGTTTTCTTGTGGCCTTGCAGGCCGCTCCCTTGCGGCGCTCTTCATAGCCAATAACGGGCCGGGAAGAGTCCTTTTTCGCGTCTTCTCCCATCCTTTTCTGCTTTTCCGCCTTTTTCGCCTCGCGCGTCTTCTTCCTTTTTCCTTTTTTTACTGCCCCGTGGGGCTGC
>DBDO01000017.1:515-4218 GCA_002293605.1 Desulfovibrionaceae bacterium UBA930 | reverse complement strand
TCTTGTCGGAATTTCAGAAAAAGCTGACGTTTATCCCGGGCAGCTATCCGGCGGACAAAAGCAGCGTGTGGCCATTGCCAGAGCGTTGGCCGGCGGTGCAAATATCCTGCTCTGCGACGAACCGACATCCGGCCTGGACCCCATCAGCGCGGCCCGCATGGATGAGCTGCTCCTCGGCATGAAGGCCCAGCACCCGGATATGACCATTGTGAGCGTGAGCCACGACATGGCCAGCGTCAAGGCTATCGCGGATCATGTGATTGTGCTCAGGGACGGCGGCATCGGCTATGAGGGCGATTTGGCGGGGCTTGCGAATTCGGACGACCCCTACTTGCGCCGCTTTATGGACCGCACCCCGTCCGCGCCTGCGCAAGAAGACGGGCCGGGCCAAGGGGGGTACCCCCTTTCCGAACAAAGCCGCGCACTCATGCATGAGGCCCTGGACGCCTGGCTTGGCCGGAATTGAAGCTTGCTGTTGCGTAGCGTTGCGGCTGCGTGTATATGGTAGGCTTGCGCCTATGGAATTGCTCTAAAGGAAGGTATTCCGCATGGAAAAATACTCGCTTGAATTCTCCGTCGGCGTGTTCGTGCTCATCGGCATGGCCTGCCTGGGCTACCTGACGGTCAAGCTCGGCAAGATGGAGCTTTTCAGAAGCGAAGGCTATACCGTAAGCGCCCGCTTCGCCTCGGTCGCCGGACTTAAAACCGGGGCAGGCGTTGAAATCGCGGGGGTGCAGGTAGGCAAGGTCACCGGCATCACGCTGGACAAGGACTACTCGGCCCGGGTCAGCATGCAGATAGGCGAAGGCGTTGCCTTAAGCGATGACAGCATCGCATCCGTAAAAACCAGCGGCCTTATCGGCGACAAATACATCAGCATCTCTCTTGGCGGTTCTGACGAATATCTGACCAACGGCGGAGAGATTGTGGAAACCCAGTCGGCTGTGGACCTTGAGGCGCTGATCAGCAAATATGTGTTCGGAGGTGTGCAGTGATACGCATAGCCATGAGACATCCCGCCGCGCTCTGCCTTGCTCTCGCGCTCGGCCTCTTTGCCCAGGGCAAAGCGCTCGCGGCCTCTTCCGCGCAGGAGGCCCTGGAGCGCACCGTGAATCTGGTGCTGAGGGAACTGGAAAAACCCGAACTGAAAAATCCGGCCACCCGCGAGGCCGTGCTCAGTAAGGTGGAAGGCATTGTGCTGACCCTGTTCAGCTTTGAGGAGCTGTCCAGACGCACGGTGGGGCCGAACTGGAAAAGCTTCAGCCAGGACCAGCAAAAAAGTTTTATCACCGCCTTTGAGGACTTGCTGCGCGAGCGCTACCTTGGCGCGCTGGAAGGCTACAACGGCGAAAGCGTGAGTTATATCAAGGAAACGCCCGTTGGCTCCGGCGGCGACAAGGTCCAGATAGACAGTCAGGTGAGCATCAAGAACAAAGCCGTGCCGGTCAGCTACCGCATGCTGAGTACAGGCGGGCGCTGGGTGGTGTACGATATGATCATTGAAGGCGTGGGCATGGTCCAGAACTACCGCTCCCAGTTTCAGGCGGTGCTGCAAAAGGGCGACCCGGAAGAACTTATCCGGCTGGTGCGCGCCAAGGCCGAGGAAACGCGCGCCGCGAACGGCAAAAAAGCGCGGAGCGCCTCATGAGGAGGCCTCTGCAACGCGGCCTTTGCGCGGCCCTCTTTCTTTTCACCCTGCACAGCGCCGCCTTTGCCGCTGACGCGCCCGCCCTGCCCGATGACGATGAGGCCTACCTTGACGCTGTGGCCCAGATTGTTCCTGACCCTCTTGAAGGCTGGAACCGGGCCGTGTTCGGCTTTAACGACGGCTTCAACACCCATGTGGCCCGGCCTGTCGCCAAAGGCTACGCCTATGTCATGCCGGACTTTATGCGGGCTGGCATCGGGAACTTTTTTTATAACCTTGGCTTTCCGATCCGCTTTGTCAATAACCTGCTGCAAGGGCGGGGCATGGCCGCAGGCGTGGAAATGTCCAGCTTCATTCTGAACACCACGGCGGGCCTGGGCGGCTTTTTCGATGTGGCCGAACACCACAAGCCCGTGGTTGAGGTGGAAGAGGAAGACATGGGCCAGACCTTCGGCGTCTGGGGCATGGGCGAAGGCTTTTATATTGTCTGGCCCCTGCTCGGCCCGAGCACCGCGCGCGACAGCCTGGGCAAGGTGGGCGACTATTTTCTGGACCCGCTGACCTATGTGGAGCCCTGGGGACTGAGCCTTGGCGCGGAAGCCCTGGAAACCTTCAACGGCCTGAATGAAGTGCTGGATTTGTATGACGAAATGAAAAGCGCCGCCATTGAACCCTACAGTTCGGTGCGCGACGCCTATGTGCAATACCGGCGGGCCAAGCTGTCCAAGTAAGGGGCTGTTCCCGCCCGATACTTTGCTGGGGGACATCCGTCCCCCAGTCCCCCTGGCAGGGGATTGAATCCCCTGCACCCCCATTAGGGGGACTGGGACGCTGGCCCCAAAAGTACGAAGGCCTGAGTCTGGCGGAGGATAGCCATGTCTAAAACCCGGGAAAAATACCTTGTGCTTGGCATTGACCTCTATCATGTGCGCAATCGCAACGAGCAGCGCGTGGCGAAAAGCATGAACAAGCTGATTGGTCAAAAAAAGCTGGACGAGGCCTTTTCAAGCGGCGACCTCAAGGATATCTACGCGTACGCTTTGAACCAGCTTGAGCCGCGCTACGCCCAGCAGGGCACCATTGTGCTGCGCGACCCGGTGCGCGCGGAAAAAGTGGATGCCATCGTCACCGAGGCCATTGCCCTGGTCCGGGGCAATCCCAAAAAAGGCCACTGAATTTTCACGCTCTATGAAACAACAGCACTCCCCCTCCATCCTCGCTGACCTGCACGCCCACACCAGCCACTCCCACGGGCAGGCCGCAAGCGAGGCCATGTACCTTGCGGCCAGAGACAAGGGCCTTGCAATCTTCGGTTTTTCCGAGCACTCCCCCCGGCCCGAGGGCTATGCCTACCCTGTGGATTACCAGGAAAAACTGGGCAGAGGCTTTGATCTCTACGTGCAGGAGGTGCAGGCCCTGGCCCTGCGCGGCAAAAAGGAGGGCCTGCGCGTGCTGCTCGGGCTTGAGGCGGATTATATCCGGGGCAAGGAGGCCTATGTCTCGGCCTTACGAAAACGCGCACCCTTTGACTATGTCATTGGCGGCCTGCATTTTCAGGGAAACTGGGGCTTTGACTTCAGGCCCGAAGACTGGACCCCGCTGACGCAAAAAGAACGCTTCGCCATCTATGCCCGCTACTATGAGGATCTGGCCGCCATGTGCGCCAGCGGGCTTTTTCACATCGCGGCCCACCCGGATTTGATCAAGCTCTTCACTGTTGAGGATTTCAGGGCCTGGCTGGAAAGCGGTCCGGGCCTTGCTATTGTGGCAAAGGCGCTGAAAGCGATCAAGGAACAGGGCATGCTCATGGAAGTCTCCTCCGCAGGCCTTCGCAAGCCCTGCAAGGAGATCTATCCGGGTCCGGCCATCATGGCCCTTGCGGCCCAGATGCGGCTGCCCATCAGCTTCGGCTCCGATGCCCACTGCGTCAACACCCCGGCCTTTGCCTTTGACCAACTGGCCCGCTATGCGGCAAGCTTCGGCTACAAGGAAAGCATGATTCCTGAAAAGGACGGCCTGAGGCCCCTGCCCTTTGCCGTGCCGGACATGATAGCG
>DBDO01000017.1:0-358 GCA_002293605.1 Desulfovibrionaceae bacterium UBA930 | reverse complement strand
CTTGCCGGGGAAGATCTGGCCCTGCTCGGCCCCAATGGCTCGGGAAAATCCACCCTTTTCCGCCTCATCCAGGGCGAGTTGCGGCCCCTGCCCAATATGCCGCCTGATGCGCCGGGGCGCATCCTCTATGCCTTTGACGGCAGAGAGGACGAGTCCGTCCTGAACGCGCGCAGGCACATACGCACGGTATCGCCAGCCCTGCAACGCACTTACCTGCGCCAGGGCTGGAAGGTGAGCGGCGAGGAAATCCTGCTCTCCGGCCTGGACAACGCGCTTCTGCTGTACGGGGAGTGCTCCGCCCGCGAGTATGAGCGCGCCGCGAGCCTGGCTGACGAGGCAGGGGCCTCGCATCTGCTCG
>DBDO01000156.1:199-3847 GCA_002293605.1 Desulfovibrionaceae bacterium UBA930 | reverse complement strand
CCCTCTGGCGGGGTGCAGGGGCGGAGCCCCGCACAAGGTAATTCATGAATATTTCCGCTCCTTTTATTTCCCGCCCTGTGGGCACGACCCTGCTCACCCTGGCGGTGGCCTTGGTGGGTGTGGTGGCCTATGCCATGCTGCCGGTTTCTCCCTTGCCGCAGGTGGATTTTGCCACCATCCGTGTTTCGGCGAGCCTGCCCGGCGCAAGCCCGGAAACCATGGCAGCAACGGTCGCAACGCCACTGGAGCGCACGCTCGGGCGCATTGCGGGCATTTCGGAAATGACCTCTTCCAGTTCCCAGGGCAATACCAGCATTACCTTACAATTCGACCTGGATCGGGATATCGATGGGGCCGCGCGGGACGTACAAGCGGCCATCAACGCGGCCAGGGCCATTCTGCCGAGCATGCCGCGCAATCCCAGCTACCGGAAGATGAACCCGGCCGATTCGCCGATCATGGTCATGGGCCTTACCTCTGAGGCTATGAGCCAGGCCGCGCTCTATGATATCGCCTCCACGGTTTTTCAGCAGAAACTTTCCCAGTTGTACGGGGTGGGGGAGGTCACGGTGGGCGGGGGGGCCCTGCCTGCGGTGCGGGTGGAAATAAGCCCTGCGGCTCTGCACGGCAGGGGCATAGCGCTGGAAGACGTGCGATCGGCCATTGCCGGGGCCAATGTGGTCATGCCTAAAGGCATGCTGGACAACGGCGAGACGCAGTGGTTCGTCGGGGCCAATGACCAGCTGCGCACTGCGGCTGATTTTGCGCCTGTTATCATCCGGCATCATAAGGGCGCGAGTTTGCGTTTGTCCGATGTGGCCGAAGTGGCGGACGGGGTGGAAGACATACGCAACGCAGGCTATGTGCAGGGCAAGCCTGCTGTGCTGATCATCATTTACAAGCAGCCGGGCGCGAACATTATTGAAACCGCGCGCCGCGTGCGCGAAGCCCTGCCCACCTTGCGCTCCTGGATGCCGGAAAGCGCCGATTTCACCATCATCATGGACCGCTCCCCCTCCATTGCCGCCTCGGTGCGCGAGGTGGAGCACGCGCTCCTTGTCTCCATGTGCCTGGTGGTTCTGGTGGTCTATCTTTTCCTGCGCAAGGGCAGGGCGACCTTTATACCGGCGGTGGCCGTGCCTGTTTCCCTGCTCGGCACCTTCGGGGTCATGCATTTGTGCGGGTTCAGCCTGAATCACCTGTCCCTGATGGCCCTGACCGTGGCCACGGGCTTTGTGGTTGACGATGCCATAGTGGTTACGGAGAACATCGTCCGGCATGTGGAAGACGGGGCCGCGCCCTTGCAGGCCGCCCTGCGGGGCAGCAGGGAGGTCTCTTTCACGGTTCTGTCCATCAGCCTTTCCCTGGTGGCGATCTTTATCCCCATTCTCGGCATGGGCGGCCTTTTGGGCAGATTGTTCAAGGAATTCGCGGTAACGCTCTCGGCTGCGGTGCTGGTATCGCTCCTGGTCTCTCTGGTGGCCACGCCCATGATGTGCGCCCGCTTTTTGCGGCCCGAGGCCGAAAGCGAGCCTGCCAGACCTGGCCCGGCCATGCGTACGGCCCTTCGAGGGGGCGCGGCAGGCCTTGTTGCCAGACTGTATGCGCGCCTGCTCCGGCTGTGGGGCGATGGCATGGACCGGCTGCACGAAGGCTATGCCCGCACCCTAGCCGTGGCTTTGCGCCATAAGGGACTGACCCTGCTGGTTCTGCTCGCGACCGTGGGCTGCAACATCTACCTTTACTATCTCGTGCCCAAGGGCTTTTTCCCGCAGCAGGACGTGGGACAGATTTTCGGGATGATTCGGGCGGACCAGAGCATTTCCTTCCAGGCCATGCGGCCCAAGGTGGAGGCGCTTATGGACATCGTGCGGGAGCACCCGGCTGTGAACGCCGTGGGCGGGTTCACGGGGGGCTTTCAGCGCAATTCGGGCATGGTCTTCATCAATCTCAAGCCCTTCGCAGAGCGCAGGCAGAGCGCGGCCCAGGTAATCAACGAGCTTCGCGAAAAGCTCGCCGTGGTGCCGGGAGGAGAGCTTTTTCTCACTCCCATGCAGGATTTGCGCATGGGCGGACGCCGCACACGGGCCGCCTATCAGTATACCCTGCAAAGCGATGACCTGGCCCTGCTGCGCCACTGGGCCCCTCTTGTTACCAGGGCCTTTCAGGAAATTCCGGGCATGGCGGACGTAAATTCGGATCAGGAGACCAGGGGCCTGCAAACTACGGTGACAGTGGACCGGGAGGTGATAGCGCGCCTCGGCCTCAGCCAGAAGCAGGTGGACAGCGCCCTGGGGCTGGCCTTTGGTCAGAGCTTTGCCTCAACCATCTATACCGGGGGCAACCAGTACCGGGTGGTTATGGAATTTTCCCCGGAATACCTGCAAGGGCCGGAAGGGCTCTTTTACCTCTACGTGCCTGCCGGGGAAAGCACCGTGGCTGTGCCCGCAGTGATGAGCACCGGCCTTTCCGGCAATGCAGCGAGCAGTTCGGCAGCAAGCGGCATGCGCGACATCGGGCAAAATCCCCTGGTTCCGCTGCACGCCTTTTCCTCGTTCAACCCCACGCTCACGGCCCTTTCCGTTTCGCACCAGTCGCAGTTCACCGCCGCCACCATATCCTTCAACCTCCTGCCCGGCGTCTCCCTCTCCGAGGTGCAGGAAAAAATAGGGGAAGCCATGTTCCGCCTTGGCGTGCCCGAAGCGGTGCGGGGCAGCTTTCAGGGCACGGCAGGGGCCTATGCCAAAGCCATGGGCTCGCAGCCCCTGCTCATTCTGGCCGCCATCCTGACCATGTATATCGTGCTGGGCATACTGTACGAGAGCCTGATTCACCCCCTGACCATTCTCTCCACCCTGCCCTCGGCAGGCATGGGGGCTATTTTGGGACTTATGCTTTTTAAGGCGGAATTTACCGTCATCGCCTTTATCGGCGTGCTGCTGCTGGCGGGCATCGTTAAAAAGAACGCGATCATGATGATCGATTTTGCCGTGGAAGCGCGCCGCAGCGAGGCCCTGCCCGCTCTGGACGCCATTTATAAGGCCTGTCTGCTGCGCTTTCGCCCCATCATGATGACCACCATGGCCGCAGTGGGCGGGGCCGTGCCTTTGATGCTCGGCAGCGGCGATGGCGCGGAAATACGCACCCCGCTCGGCATCACCATTGTTTGCGGTTTGCTTGTGAGCCAGCTTCTGACCCTGTACACTACGCCTGTCGTGTACCTGTATCTGGACCGCTTCAGCAGGGAAGGCAACGCTGTTGAGAGGGCTCTGCCCTCTCAAACNNGGACACAGGCCCTGTGCGGAGCCCCGCATAGCAGGTAAAAAAGCCATCAGCCCATGAGGTGATAATGTCCTGTTCCGCCCGAACTCTGTTTCGCGCTCCTCGTTTTGTACGCAAGGCGTGTTGTTTGCTGGCCCTGTCGGCCTTTGCGCTCTCGCTCGGCGGCTGCTTCAACCTGAGTCCGGCCTATNNGCCTGCCGCCTATAAAGAAGAGGAAGGCTGGAAAACAGCGCAGCCCGGAGAACGGGCTGACCGCGGCCCCTGGTGGGAGATTTTTGGAGATCCGGCCTTGAACTCCCTGATGAAGCAGGCGGGCCGCGCCAATCAGAATATCGCCCTTGCGGCGGCCAACCTGCGCCAGGCCAG
>DBDO01000156.1:0-183 GCA_002293605.1 Desulfovibrionaceae bacterium UBA930 | reverse complement strand
GGCAAGCAGAAGCGGGACGGAAAAGAGCGCCTCTGTCAGCTCTTTTTCTTACGGCGTTCGGGCGCAATGGGAAATCAGCTTCTGGAACGCCCTGCCTGCCTATGAAGCGGCCACGGCCCAGGCTGCGGCCTCGGCTGCGGACTTTGCCACCATGCGCCTTGCTGTGCAGGCGGAACTGGCCTC
>DBDO01000175.1:711-3878 GCA_002293605.1 Desulfovibrionaceae bacterium UBA930 | reverse complement strand
GCGCGCCGTCTCCTGCGGCCCGGTGCACGCGCGCCAGCCCCAGGGCCGCTCCCACATGATCCTCCTGCTTTTCCAGAACCTGAAGCAAGGCGCGTTCAGCCTCCGGCAGAGCGCCTTTTTTGATCTGCGCAGCGCCTTCGGCATAGCAGTCGCTCACGGTAAGGGGCCTCTTCTCCGCAGCGCCCTTTCCCTCAGCAGGTTTTTTTTCTGGATTTTTTGGGGCTGCCCCGCTGTCTTTGGGCACAAGCGGCAGACCGCGCTTTGCGGCCCCCTGCTCAAAAAGCTCGGGCCGCAGCACGCGCCGCATCGCGGACATGGCCTTTTGCGTCATGCGCTCCAGTTCGTTCATGGAATAGGGCCGCTCCAGCACATAGACGCCGACCGCGCGCAAGGCCCTGGCAAAGGCCGGATCCCCGGTCAGTACAAGAAGCGGCTGCGTGCGCAAGGCCCCTTCGCGGGCAAGGGCATAGAGGAACAGGGAAATAGGGCCATCCTGGGAGCGCTCATCGCACACCACGAGATCAGGGCTTGTCCCCGGCAGGCGCGTGCCGCGCCGCTGCTCCAGCGCTGCGGCGCGTTCGCGTTCCGCCTGTAAAAAACGGAGCGCCGAGCGTACATCGCTGCACTGGGTGCAGTCCCTCATGCCGATACCGCGCAGGGCTCGCAGATCCGCACGTAAAGAGGAGGGGCTCTGCGAGACAAAAAGGATTCGGCTCGGCTTCAGGGAGGCGGGCAGAGGCGCGTGCATGTCGGCCTCACCTGCCGAAAGGGATAACTTTGGCCTTGCGCCGCGAGCGTTCCAGATCCGGCACAAAGCCGCTGTTGTCGCTGAAATCCTGAGAGCCCACAACAGCCTTTGCCGCTTGCGGGGAAAGAGCGGTGAAGCTTTCGCGGCAGGTTGCGCAGTAGCGCTCGCCGGGTTCGCCGGAAAGGCGCGTGAGCAGGCCGTCTCTGTTGTAACAATGGGGGCAGAACGGCCCCTGTTTGATATTGCCTGTAATCAGCCAGTAAAGCTGACCGTCCAGAATCAGGTTGCGGGCCAGGTACAGAACGTCTTCGTACTCCTGCACCTGCATTTTAAAGGTGGTGTTCTCATCGCATAGGGCGACATAGCGGCGCTGGAGTTCAGCCAGCTCAAGCCGCGCCTCTTCCGCTTTTCCTTGCATAAAAAGATCGCTTACGGATTTGAAACGATAATAGTCAAGCATAACGCTCTCCCTGAGTTCCTTGGAACCGTCATCCGTGACGGAGCTTATCTGGCTTTTCGGCTGCGAAGGAGAAAGACTTTAGAGGGCGGAGGGCAAACAAGGACCGCGCGCGTGAAGCTTTTTACGCGGAGCGAATCCCCTGTGGCGGCCCTGTCCGGGAAAGCGCCGCAACGCATTGCCCACAAGGGGAAATATGCGCTATAGTGGCAGGAATATTTCTTAAGGAGAACGCTTATGAACAACGCACACATGCCAAGGACCGTTGTCCGCCAGGTGGCGGGACGCCCGGCCGTGGACGGCGCGGGCGTGCGTCTGGTCCGGGTGCTGGGTTCGCCCACGGTCAGGGACTTCGACCCTTTTCTCATGCTTGACGCCTTTGACTCCAAAAATCCCGAAGACTATATCAGGGGCTTTCCCATGCACCCGCACCGGGGCATAGAAACCGTCACCTATCTGGCGCATGGGGAAATAGAGCATCAGGACAGCCTCGGCAACAAGGGGAGCATAGTGGACGGCGGCTGCCAGTGGATGACCGCAGGCAGCGGCATTTTGCACCAGGAAATGCCAAAGGCCTCACCGCATATGCTTGGCTTGCAGCTTTGGGTGAATCTTGGTCAAAAAGACAAGATGGCCCCGCCAAAATACAGGGATATCAAGCCTGAGAACATCGCCCATGTGCACGAGCCGGGGGTGGAGATTCGGGTGCTTTCCGGAGAGTATAAGGGGCACAAAGGCGCCATGCAGGCCGACTATGTGCCCGTGACCTTTCTGGATGTCATGCTGGAGCCGGGCGCGCGCTGGAGCGTGGAGACAAAGCCGGAGGACACGGTTTTCGCCTATATCCTGTACGGCGAATGTTCCGCCGGACCTGTGCCCGATGAATCCCCCTGCGGGGCCAAGGGGAGCAACTATTGCGCCTCCACGCCCTTAAACGCGAGGCAGGCCGTGCTTTTTTCCCCAGGCGGCAGCCTCACCTTAAGCGGCGGGGCGATACAAACGCGCCTTGTGCTTTTGCAGGGCACGCCCCTGCATGAGCCTGTGGCCTGGGGAGGACCCATTGTCATGAATACGGATGAAGAACTGCGTGAGGCCTTTTTTGAACTTGAGGCGGGCACCTTTATCAAGCATCCGTAATGTCACATAAAAATACGCACGCCTCCGAATCAGGCGAAAAAACTGCTGCCGGGTTCGGAGGCGCGTGCCCTTGTATCCGGATTTGGAATTACTCGCCGTTAAGCTCTGCGCGAAACTTGCGCGAAAGGCGAAATACCACTACCTTGCGCGGAGGCAGGGTGATGGTGGCATCGGTTTGCGGGTTGCGGCCCTTGCGGGCCTTTTTGTCGTAGGCCTCAAACTTGCCGAGCCCGCTGACCAGCAGAAAGTGGTCTTTCTTAATGGCCTGCTTGCTCAGTTTGAGCAAAGATTCCACCAGCTTTTTGACTTCGTTGCGGTTTCTTTCCGTTTTTTCGTAGATAATGTCCACAATGTCGGCTTTGGTCAGTGTTTTTGCGCTCATGTATGCCTCCAGCGGGTTAGTCGCCCAAACGCGCGCTGATGGAGCGCGCCAGTTGCCGCATCTCGTCACTATCGGCGTAGCGCCCACCCGGCCAGTCCGGAAGGGCGTCCTTGTCAAAGCGTGGGATGATATGCCAATGGGAATGAAAAACCATCTGGCCGGCAGGGCCGAAATTGTTTTGAATGCAGTTGAATCCGCCTGCCCCGCTTTCCTCTTGCACGGCCCGCGCGATACGGCGCATGGCCCGTATCAGCCCTTCGCCTTCGCTGTCCGGCACATCCAGGAGCGTTGGGTAATGCGCTTTGGGAACGACCAGGGTATGGCCCCTGGCTATGGGGTTGATATCGAGAAAGGCCAGGATCGTTTCGTCTTCATAGACTCGGGCGCAAGGAATATCGCCCGCAATAATCTTGCAGAAGATGCAGTCCTGCCCTTCGGTTTTT
>DBDO01000175.1:0-690 GCA_002293605.1 Desulfovibrionaceae bacterium UBA930 | reverse complement strand
CCCCCCGTACGGAGACATGATATATACATATGCTACACCAGAAAATGCAAAATAATCAAGTGAGTTTGGGCTGTCCTGAGGATTTTTTCCCCTTCTTCCTCAGGATTGCCGCACCGGAGGCGCTTGCAAGGCCCCGCCGTATCTTCCCCCTTTTTCTGCCTTTTTCCGGCTGCCCCGGCCGCTGTCTTTTTTGCGCCCAGGATATGCAGACCGGTAGAGCGCCGGAAAAGGTGGCGCGTTCCCTGGAGCGCGCCGAACAGGATTTTCTGAAGAGGGAAGAAAAGGGCAGCCCGCCCCTTGATCTGGCTTTTTTCGGCGGAACCTTCACCGCCCTGCCGCCGCGCGAGCTGCGGGCCTGCCTTGATTTCGCCCTGCGCTGGAAAGAGCGGGGCCAGATACTTGAGCTTCGCTGCTCCACCAGGCCGGACGCCCTTTCCCCTTCCCTTCTGGCCTCGCTCAAGGCAGGGGGCTTTTCCCTGGTGGAACTCGGGGTGCAAAGCTTTCAGGATGAAGCGCTTGCCCGCTCCCGGCGCGCTTACGATGGGAGCGAGGCCAGAAAAGCCTGTGCGCTGGTGCTCGCTTCCGGCCTGGAGCTCGGCATTCAGCTGATGCCCGGCATGCCGGGTGCCACGCCGGAAAGCGCCCTTGAGGATGCCGATATTGCCGCAAGCTTCAGCCCGGCCTGCGCCC
>DBDO01000026.1:5245-6656 GCA_002293605.1 Desulfovibrionaceae bacterium UBA930 | reverse complement strand
ATTCTGGGCAACACCTACCACCTCTATCTCAGACCGGGCGATGCCCTGGTGGCCCGCCGGGGCGGCCTGCACGGCTTTGCCGCCTGGAACGGTCCTATTTTGACCGACAGCGGCGGTTTTCAGGCCTTCAGCCTGTCGGATTTGCGCAAGTTCAGCGAAGAGGGGGTGGAGTTTCGCTCCCATTTGGACGGCTCCCGGCATATGTTCAGCCCGGAAAAAGTGGTGGACATTCAGCGCAATCTTAATTCCGACATCATGATGGTGCTGGACGAGTGCGTGCCTTATAACACCGCCTATGACTACACTGCCAAATCCATCGGCCTGACCACCCGCTGGGCCGTGCGCTCCAGGCAGGCCTATCCCAGGGGCACGGCCGGGAATCTGCTTTTCGCCATTACGCAGGGCGGCTTTTTTCCCGATTTGCGCAGCGAATCCGTAGCCATGCTGGCGGAGCACGACTTTGACGGCTTTGCCATCGGCGGCTTGTCCGTGGGCGAGCCCAAAGCCGAGATGCATGCGCTTTTGGCCCACACCGCCCCGCTTTTGCCAGCGGCCAAGCCCCGCTATCTTATGGGCGTGGGCACGCCTTTGGATATTGTGAGCGGCATCGCCTGCGGGGTGGATATGTTCGACTGCGTGCTGCCCACCCGCAACGCCCGCAACGGCACGCTCTACACCTCTCAAGGCAAGATCAATATCAAGCGCCTGGAGTTTGCCGAAGATGACGGGCCGCTTGATCCTGCCTGTTCCTGCTATACCTGCCGGACCTTTTCCCGCGCCTATCTGCGGCACCTGTTCCAGGCCGGGGAGATTCTGTCCTTTCGACTCAATTCCCTGCATAATCTGAGCTATTTTCTGGATTTGGTCCGTAACGCGCGCGCGGCCATTCTGGAAGGGCGTTTTGCCGCTTTCAAGGCCGCGCTGGAAGCGGTCTACCCGGAGGAGGCGGCCCAGATTCGGGGGTAGGAAAGGCGTCTGGCACGCCGTCAGAAAAGGCAGAGAGCGCGCAGCCCGAGCGGATCTGTGGTTGACAATCCGAAAGCGAATCTATATTACCTGTTTTCCGGGCAGGGCCCGGAGCGAAAATGTGCTGTTTTCACCGGAAAGGGTATTTTTTTCTTGCCTTTTTCACAAAGTGAACGTATTAGCTCAACTTCGTTTGCCGGCGTAGCTCAACTGGCAGAGCAGCTGATTTGTAATCAGCAGGTTGCGGGTTCGAGTCCCATCGCCGGCTCCAGATACGTGGTGGGGTTCCCGAGTGGCCAAAGGGAACAGACTGTAAATCTGTCGTCGTACGACTTCGGTGGTTCAAATCCACCCCCCACCACCAGAGACTGGAAGCAAAGGCTGTAGGAGACAGGAAGCTGTCGAGGAACTACGGCGGATATGCGGGAATAGCTCAATGGCTAGA
>DBDO01000026.1:3888-5190 GCA_002293605.1 Desulfovibrionaceae bacterium UBA930 | reverse complement strand
AGAATGCCCACGTAGCTCAGTCGGTAGAGCGCATCCTTGGTAAGGATGAGGTCAGCAGTTCAATCCTGCTCGTGGGCTCCATCTTTCTTTGCATGCAATAAGAAGATTCGCACACGATCATCATTTATTTAGGGAGACGATCATGGGTAAGGAAAAATTTGAGCGCACAAAGCCTCACGTCAACATCGGCACTGTCGGCCACATCGACCACGGCAAAACCACTCTGACCGCCGCCATCACCAAAATTGCCGGCCTCAAGGGCGGCGGCAAGTTCATCTCTTATGATGAAATCGACAAGGCTCCGGAAGAAAAGGAGCGCGGTATCACCATTTCCACGGCCCACGTGGAATATGAAACCGCAAAGCGCCACTACGCGCACGTTGACTGCCCGGGTCACGCCGACTACATCAAGAACATGATCACCGGTGCCGCGCAAATGGACGGCGGCATCATCGTTGTGGCCGCAACCGACGGCCCCATGCCCCAGACCCGCGAGCACATTCTGCTCGCCCGTCAGGTCGGCGTGCCCAGCTTGGTCGTGTTCCTGAACAAGTGCGATATGGTTGACGATGAAGAGCTGCTCGAACTCGTGGAAATGGAAGTGCGTGAGCTGCTTACCTCCTACGGCTTCCCCGGCGATGATGTGCCCGTGATTCGCGGCTCCGCCCTGAAGGCCCTGGAGTGCGACAGCGCCGACTCCCCCGATGCCAAGCCCATCCTCGATCTGCTCGATGCCTGCGACAGCTACATCCCCGAGCCGGTGCGCGAAATCGACAAGCCCTTCCTTATGCCGATTGAAGACGTGTTCTCCATCTCCGGTCGCGGCACGGTCGTAACTGGCCGGGTTGAGCGCGGCATGGTCAAGGTGGGCGAAGAAGTCGAAATCGTGGGCATCAAGCCGACGGTCAAGACCACCTGCACCGGCGTTGAAATGTTCAGAAAGCTCCTTGACCAGGGTCAGGCCGGTGACAACATCGGTGCCCTTTTGCGCGGCGTGAAGCGCGATGAAGTGGAACGCGGCCAGGTTCTTGCCGCTCCCAAGTCCATCAACCCGCACAAGAAGTTCAAGGCTGAAGTGTACGTGCTCTCCAAGGAAGAAGGCGGTCGCCACACCCCCTTCTTCACCGGCTACCGCCCGCAGTTCTATTTCCGCACCACGGACATCACCGGCGTCATCGCCCTTGAAGAAGGCGTGGAAATGGTTATTCCCGGCGACAACGCCACCTTTATCGTGGAACTGATCGCCCCCATCGCCATGGAGCAGGGCCTGCGCTTCGCCATTCGCGAAGGTGGCCGCACCGT
>DBDO01000026.1:0-3844 GCA_002293605.1 Desulfovibrionaceae bacterium UBA930 | reverse complement strand
TACGCCACGAGCAAAAACAAAAAGAACACCACTTCCCGCCTGGAGCTCAAGAAGTATTGTCCCTGGGACAAGAAGATGACGCTCCACCGCGAAACGAAGTAGCG
Organism: Desulfovibrionaceae bacterium UBA930; assembly: GCA_002293605.1. Taxonomy (GTDB): domain Bacteria; phylum Desulfobacterota; class Desulfovibrionia; order Desulfovibrionales; family Desulfovibrionaceae; genus Frigididesulfovibrio. Next base: position 3,740 of record DBDO01000026.1, on the reverse strand, counting down.
GCCCGGCAAGGCCTTTGCCGTGGACCCCGTCTTGCTGTGAGCCCCGAAGGCTTGCCGCAAGACGGGAGAGGCAAAGAATTGTCGAGCACACAGGGCAGTAGCTCTAACGGCTAGAGCGGCGGTCTCCAAAACCGCATGTTGGGGGTTCGAATCCCTCCTGCCCTGCCATAAGCCTTGCAAGAATGCGCGGCAAGGGGTCTCCCTTGCCGCTGCCTTCCGTAGGGTTTGCGATCGTTGGCGCAAAAGGCGCGGCCCACGCGCAAAGCCCCCATATCAGGTACGCTTGCCGGTTATTTTGAAGTAAAGGTGCAATTGTATGGCCACCAAACAGAAAAAGCAGGAAAAGGCCGAGCTGGCTGCGGCTGTCGCCGTTGAGCGCTCGCCTTCCAAGATACAGGCCCTGGGCAAGTATTTTGAAGACGCCAAAACAGAACTCGGCAAAGTCTCCTGGCCTACCCGCAAGGAAGTCAAGGTCACAAGCATTGCCGTGCTTGTTCTTGTGGTGGTTATGTCGATTTTCCTGGGCATAGCGGATCTCATCCTTTCCAAGCTTATGGAATCCATCCTCTCCACAGGAGTGTGACATGACAGATTCTACGGAAAGCACGGGAAGGGCGCGCTGGTATATCGTGCACACCTACTCCGGTTTTGAAAACCGGGTGGAGCAGACCATCAGGGAAATGATGCGCACGGAGCAGGATCAGGGCTGTATCAAGGAAGTGGTCATCCCCACGGAAAAGGTCATTGAGCTGGTGCGCGGCGAAAAGAAGATGTTCACCCGGAAGTTCTATCCCGGATACGTGATGGTCCGGATGGAAATGAACGACTTTTCCTGGCATCTGGTGCAGTCCATCCCCAAGGTGACCGGCTTTGTGGGCGGCAAGAACAGGCCGACCCCCATGCGCGATTCGGAAGCCGATCGCATTCGTTCTTTGATGGAAGAGCGTCAGGAACAGCCTCGTCCCAAGTTCAATTTCGAGCGCGGCGATGAAGTGCGTGTCATTGACGGTCCCTTCGGCGGCTTTAACGGCGTTGTGGAAGATGTCAACTATGACAAGGGAAAGCTGCGCGTCTCCGTGTCGATTTTCGGCAGACAGACTCCCGTGGAGCTGGACTTCGTCCAGGTGTCCAAAGGATAACAAAGAGCGGGCATTTTGCCTGCCCTCAGGCGGGGCAGGACAAGCGCAGGCTCTTGTATAAGGAATATTCTCATGGCCAAGAAAGAAGTAGCGAAAATCAAACTGCAGATTCCCGGCGGGGCGGCCAACCCCTCCCCCCCTGTGGGCCCGGCTCTGGGTCAGCACGGCCTGAACATCATGGAATTCTGCAAGGCCTTTAACGCCAAAACAGCCGATGCCAAGGGAATGGTTATTCCCGTGGTCATCACGGCCTACCATGACCGTTCGTTCACCTTTATAACCAAGACCCCCCCGGCTGCCGTGCTGCTCATGAAGTCGGCGAAGCTTGAAAAGGGTTCAGGCGAACCGAACAGAAACAAGGTCGGCAGCATCTCCATGCAGCAGGTGGAAGAAATCGCGGCCTTGAAGCTCCCGGACCTGACTGCCAAGGATATGGAAGCCGCGAAGAAGTGCATTCTCGGCACGGCCCGCAGCATGGGGCTTGAGGTAAAATAAGCGTTTAATCATTACGACTGCCGCAGACGGGCTATTGCGCGTCATAATTCGGCAGGAGATTCAAACGAAGAGGAACAGGTGCGCCATGCCCAAACATGGGAAAAAATTCCGCAAGTCCATAGAAAATGTGGATTTGGAGCTGAAATATACGGTTGAAGATGCTGTTTCCAAATCTTTGGCAGCCGCTTTCGCCAAGTTTGACGAAACCGTTGACGTGGCCCTCGGCCTCGGTGTTGAACCCAAATACTCCGACCAGATGGTTCGCGGTGCGGTGCCCCTGCCCCACGGCCTGGGCAAGACCGTGCGTGTTGCCGTGTTCTGCAAGGGGGAAAAGGAAGCCGAAGCCAAGGCCGCTGGTGCCGATATTGTAGGCGGCGAAGACCTGGTGGCCAGAGTCAAGGAAGGCTTTCTTGATTTTGACGCCGCTATCGCCACCCCCGATGTCATGGCCCTGGTGGGTCAGATTGGTCGCGTTCTCGGCCCGCGCGGGCTGATGCCCAACGCCAAAACCGGCACCGTCACCTTTGACGTTGCCGCTGCGGTGAACGAAATCAAGGCTGGCCGCGTGGAGTTTAAAGTGGATAAAGCCGGGGTGCTGCACGCTCCTCTGGGCAAAGTCTCCTTTGGTTCGGAAAAGATTCTCGACAACCTGCGCGTTCTTCTGGCCGAAGTGAACCGCCTTAAGCCTTCCGCCGCCAAAGGCGCGTACATGAAGGCCATGGCCGTGTCCACCACCATGGGGCCGGGCTTTAAGGTCGATCCTTCCGTTATTCGTAAATTTATCGAAGGCGCGGCTTAAGCCCCCTTTGATGTGCGGGTTTAGCCCCGCACCTGGCAGAGGACCTGGAAATCTGAGTCACAGACAGTCGGCAAAAGGCGCATGGCGTCCGGATAAGCCCGACCGAGACTTCTCTTTGGCTCTCATTTCCACCAGCACAAAGGCCGCTGTAAGGCGCGCAGCATGCAGGGTTTTGCCCCGGCGGCGCGCAAATGAGCAGCAGGCCTGCAACTCCAGGAGAGTCGCGTGAACAGAACTGAAAAAGCCGCAGTCATTGAGAAGATCAAGGCATCAGCCGAGAAGTCTTCCATTGCGGTGGTCGCGGACTTCAAGGGTATGCCGGTGGAAGAGATGACCCGCCTTCGGGTGAAGCTTCGCGAAGCAAACGGTGAACTCATCGTTGTGAAGAACACCCTGGCCCGCCTTGCCTTTGACGGCGGCGTGCATGCGGTCATCAAAGACAACTTCCGTGAAAACTGCGCTGTCGCCCTTGGAATGGATGATCCGGTAGCCGTCGCCAAGGCGGTGTCGGACTTCGCCAAGACCAGCAAGAAGATGGAGATTCGTCACGGCAGCCTGGAAGGCAAATTCCTTTCCGCCGATCAGATCAATGCCCTGGCAAAACTGCCCGGCAGGAACGAACTGCTTGCCCAGACCCTTGGCACCTTGAACGCAGTGCCCACGAACTTCGTGTCGCTGCTGGCCAACACCATTCGCGGAGTGCTCTACGCGCTTAAGGCCCTTGAAGAAAAAAAGGCCGCGTAGACTTCAAGCCAAAGACCTTTGAAGGAGAACATCCATGTCTGTTACCAAAGAACAAGTTGTTGACTTTATCGCCAACATGACCGTGCTCGAACTGTCCGAGTTCATCAAAGAACTGGAAGAAAAGTTCGGCGTTTCCGCCGCTGCCCCGGCTGCCGCCATGGTTGCCATGCCCGCCGCCGCCGCCCCGGTTGAAGAAGAGAAGACCGAATTCGACGTTATCCTGAAGGCCGCCGGTGCCAACAAGATCAACGTGATCAAGGTCGTTCGCGCCCTGACCGGCCTCGGCCTGAAGGAAGCCAAGGACAAGGTTGACGGCGCTCCCTCCAGCCTGCTCGAAGCCGTGGCCAAGGACAAGGCTGAAGACGCCAAAAAGCAACTGCTCGAAGCCGGCGCTGAAGTCGAAGTAAAGTAGTTTGTTGCTGACTGACACGCTTGCAAGGGGCGCGGAGCAATCCGCGCCCCTTGTCGTTATTCGGATTCTCCATAGAAATTGCTTCCTGCAATTTCTATGTATCGGCTGCGGCGGGGGCGTGACCCCGCCTTGCCTCTCGAAATACTTCGTA
>DBDO01000094.1 GCA_002293605.1 Desulfovibrionaceae bacterium UBA930 | reverse complement strand
CGGGTGCGGCCGGGGTCGGGGCAGCGGGCGCGGGGGGAAGGGACTGGCTCTCCATGCCGCGCGCGACTGAAGCGTTCAGGCTGTCCTGCTTGCTGCCAGCGAATTTAGCGATTTGTTCGGAGAGCATGCGCCCGAAACGTTTATAGGGTTGCCAGACGGCCTGGCGCATACTAATCGGGTTACGGATGATTTTTGTCAGCGTGGCATCCCAGTCTTTTCCGGCAGTATCTACAAAAACGCCGTTACGTCCTTCAAAGAGAAAGTCATCGCTTCCGGCGGTCATGGCGGCCACAACAAGGGATGATGCGCCGCTCTCGCCGTTCCTGCGGCGGCATTCGCAGTACAGCAGGCAGAGCTGGCTATGGGCCGCCAGAGCGGCGTGTTTTTCCGCATCCTCCACGGGCAGGCAGAGGCGGCAACTGCGGCTGTCCATATACAGAGTTCCCGCCTGAAAGGCTGCGGCCCCGCGCATGGAGTAAAACTCGTAAAAGGAGACGAAGTTCATGAGCAGGCGGTGCAGGTGCAGGTAATAAAGCACCAGCCGCTCCAGTTCGGCAATGGCTGCTGCGGCTGTGGGGGCCGAGGCATCGCTGTCTGCGGCTTCGGCAAAGCGCTGCGCGACATCGCTCTGCAAAATCTCCCGAACTCGCGTAAGGCCGAGACTCTCCACACTTGCGACAGGGGCGCTTAGGCCCTCCTGATCCGCCCCCAGATCCGGCAGCACAGGGGCGGGTCTGGCGGCCAGGGCCTCGGCATAGGGCGCAAAGGCTGCTTGCAGGCTGTGCCAGCTTGCGCGGTCCAGGGAATCCGGCGTTTTCAGAAGCGGGCGGGTCAGGAGAAAAAAGCGTTGCACGCGCTCCCGCCAGAGCGGGTTCAGCCCGGAGGCGAAGGCAAGCGGACGATCCGGCTCCACCCTGGCCAGGGGCATTGCTTCCAAGCGTTGTGCGTCAAGCAGGTTGTGGAGCGCAGCCCCCTCTCCTTCCTCGTCCTTTTTCGCAAAGCCGTTGAGCGGGTCGGCAAAGGAGGGGGCAAAGGCGGCAAGTTCGCAGCGCAGGAAATAGTCATCGATTTTCGCTTTCAGTTCCTGGAGCAGAGCCCAGGCTTCGTCCGTATCCTGTCCCACAGGGGCGGCGGCAAGACCTTCTTTCCATTCGGCCCAGCCTTGCAGGGTGGCTGTAAAGGCCTCGGCAATGGCCTTGTTGATTCCCTGGCTTCCGCCGGCATCGCGCAGACCCCCGCTAAGGGCCAGGGCGTCCTGAATAAAGGCGCGCAAAGAGGCATCCTGAGAATCCAGGGGCGGCACAATGCCATCGCCGTTGCGCTCCTGCCGGGCCGCGTCAGCGGCTGCCGCTTTTGTGTCCTCCCAGCTTACGAGCGCCTCCCCTGCCTTGCCCAGCTTTGCCAGCACGGTGCGGGCTGTTTCCATCATTTTTGCGCCTTCCGGCGTATTGGGAGAGAGCGCGGCAAGCGGCAGGGCCGGGCCGGGTTCGGCTATGGCCGAAGGCTCTTCCAGGCAGCGACAGACAAAGTCGATAGCTTGCAGTATTTCGGGAATGCGTATGCGTCCGTCCTTGTCCCTGTCCACCAGCTCCAGCATGCGCTCATTCAGTCCCAGGCCCTTTGCCGGGCAACTGAGCGCCCCCCACAATTTGGGGTCGAGATCCGCCGCCCGGCAAAGCTCGGCTGACGATTGCAGCCTGGCGTGATCCACGCCCCCAAGGCGCTGGAACTTCCAAATAAGCGTCTGTACATCCTGCATGAGTCCTCCTGTGCGACGCGAAAAAAAGCGCGAACACCGTAATATATGATAGCCTATATCACGAGCCCGCTCTTGTTGGCAATTGCGCTGAAAATTTTCCGTCAGAAAGGGCTTGCAGAAGCTTTTGCGGGACAGGGGCATAAAAAGGTATTGCTTTTTCATCTCGTTTAGCAATACTCTAGAAATCATTTCATCAGCTACCCGGAGAGCGTCATGACGAGTGAGCAAAAGATCACGGCAGAGGCCTTGCACTACTGGATCAAAAAGCGCGGCCTGACCCAGGCCCAGCTGGCAGAAAAGGCCGAACTGGCGCAAAATTATATTTCCCAGATCAATACGGGCTCGCGCTATGGTTCCATAGAGGCGCTGCAAAAAATCGCCGAGGCCCTCGGTCTCTCCCTGCCGGAATTTTTCGCCTGCAAAGATACCACCTTGCCGGAACTCGTCTATGTGCAAAGGGTTAAAGCCAGGCCCAGCGCGGGTTCCGGAAGTCTTGAAACCGATGCCGAGCACGCCGGTTATTATTCCTTTCACAGTTCCTTTATCGCCAGAAAACGCGGTACTGCCGACAGCATGAAGATCTTCGAGGTTTCCGGCGACAGCATGAGCCCTACCCTGGACGATGGCGATTTGATCATGATCAATATGAAGGAGGCGGACGTGCGCACAGGGCACATCTACCTTTTGCGCATTGAGGAGGAGCTTCTGGTCAAGCGCCTGGAAACCCGCCCCGGCGGGGTGCTGCTCATCCGCTCGGACAATCCTGATTATGAAACCATTACCGTGAACCGGCATGATGAGAACCTGGACATGCAGATCTTCGGGCGGATGGTCTGGAGCTGCCGCGAATATTAAATTTCTATTTGCTATTGACTATATTTCAAATAGAGATATACTATACTCAACAACGGCGCATCAGGCCGCCCCTGTGTACCCCGCTCTCGCGCGCAGCAGGGCGGCAGCAGCAGGGGAAGGCCCGCGCCCGCGTGTTCCGGCTGTCGGAAGCGGTTCCGTGGAGAATGCCCCGCCCAAGCGGTGGAACCACAACAGGGGCGGCAGGCTGAAGACGGCGGAAAGTCATGAAATCCGGCCTCCGGGCGGCTGAAAGAACCCGCCGCTTTGCTGCCGCGCGGGAGGCCGGAAAAAGTATCGGAAAAGCATCATCCCGCCTTTCTTTCTGGCCGCGTGACACAGTGCGGCAGGGGGCCGCAATGTACTGCACGATCAGCATGATAGATGGCTTTCCCGAATACGCTGAGCACGCCTCTTTGGCCGAGGCCGAAGCCTTTGCCGCGGAGGTCTCCGGCCAGGGTTTTTCATGCAGGCTTATGCTGCTCCTGCGGGAATACCGGGCCGAGGATATGTTCCCCTGTCCCCTGGGCGCAATCCACGCTCTCCCCCTGACCGCCCATACAGAGGCTTGCGGTTGGTAGACAGCGCGCGGCTGCACGGGCAACATAGCCCGGAGGCATCCTGCCTCAGGCTGAAAATCTTCCCCCGCAAGGAGTTGAAGGATCGGCTATTCGCTGCTAGACTTATTTTCCTTGGCCTGCTTCGCAGTGGAGCGCGGTCAAGAGCGGCAGCTGTGCGGGGTCTGTTCCCCTGCGCGCTTTTCTCTTTACTTTACTTTGATTTTGAGCCAAGTACAGAATACGTTTTCTCCCCTTTCAGCTCTCCGGGCCTGACCCGGCGGGGCTATGCGCGGGAAAACGTTGCAGCACTAAAGGAGAAGTATTGCTATGAAACTGGTGTATCGCGGAAAAACCAAGGACGTTTACGAAAAGGACTCCGGTTCGCTTCATCTGGTCTTTACTGACCGGGTCACCAAAAACGATGCCGGTGAAATTGATCCGGGCGGCAACAATCTGGCGGAAGAAACCATTCCCGGCCAGGGAGAAGCCTGTCTTTTGATGACTTCGGCCATTTTTGAAGAAATAAACAAAAAAAATATCGCGCCCACGCATATGCTGGGCTATGACCTGAGCACCCTGTCCATGGAAGTGCGCCGGGCCAAACTCTTTGTTCCCAACCTGGAATGGGTGGCCCGCTGGCGCTGCACGGGCAGTTTGCTGCGCCGCTATGCCATGGTGCCCGGCATACACGATGGCATGGTCCTGCCGAGTCCCGTGTTTGAAGTCACCTTGAAGGACGACGCTGCCGGCGATCCGCCCATCGTGCCTTCCGCCCTGGTGGCGCTTGGCATTGTTGACGGGAAAATTATGGATGAGCTGTGGGCGAAACATCAGGCTGTCATGGGCGCCATCAAAGATATGTTCACGGCGCGCAAACTGGACCTGTGGGACGCCAAAATCGAGTGGGGCCTGGATGAAAACGGCCGCCCGCTGCTGATTGACGAAATCTCCCCCGGCTGCTGCCGCGCCTACAAGGCCGGTACCAAAGAGCGCGTGCTCGGGCGGGAACTGGCGGAATACTTCCGCTGCTAAGTTCAGACCTCATTGCTTTGGGGCTACCGCCCCAAACCCCGTCTGGGGGAAATCATTTCCCCCAGACGCACCCTCACGTTGCTTTACTTGCGCTTCGTGCAAATAAAACAAAATGCGGGTCAAGGGGCCTGAGGCCCCTTGCGG
>DBDO01000185.1 GCA_002293605.1 Desulfovibrionaceae bacterium UBA930 | reverse complement strand
CCCGCTGCGGCAAGGGCGCTCGGCAAAAGCTCTGCCGCGTTTTCCGTATGGGGCTTAGGGGCGGAGCGGACGGGAAGACGGCCCTCGGCAGCGGCGATAACACCGTATGATCCGCCATCGTCTTTTTGCCCTGTCACCCAGTCTGCCGGGGCCGCAGCCGCAGGGGCCGCTTCCAGCGAGGGCAGCAGGGAGCCGCTGGAGGCCAGCAAGATGGAGGTACGCATGCCGGGCAGCCACTCCATGCCCAGAATCCTGAATTCCCCCTTACTGTCCTGCCCCCAGTAAAGGCGGCGCACGCCGCGCGTGCTCAGGTTGGGGGCCTGATAGTCCTGGTGAAACCAGGTAACCCAATAGCCGGGACCGCGCAGGGCCTGAATGTCCTCAACCGTGGTTTTAATCCAGGGCAATTGCTTGAACAGCCGTTCCTTCTGGGCCTGAAAGACGGAAAAAGGCTCCCCCTGGGCCAGACTGTAGGCCTGCTTGTCGTAAAAATCAAAATATCCCTGCGAGCGGGAAGACCAGGCAAGTGCCCAGTCTTTGACCTTTTGCCGCAACGATTCGGCTGTGGCGGTCTCTTCCGCATCCTGCTCGGGCCTGAAGCTGAAGGATTCGGTCAGGGCCACGGGCGTTCCCGGGGCGAGGGCCTTGCCAATGATGGCCAAATCGCCGTTATCCATGGAAACACAGCCCTCGGTCTGCAAGGGGATGAGCGGCTCGCCCCGGCCATGAATCCAGATGCCGTAGCCGGTTTTGCGGCGCAGCCGGTCTACGGGGTTCGGATAGTTGAGCGTGTAGGCCCCATCGCCGTATTTGGTATAGTCCAGGCCCGAAGCGATGTGCTGGACGACAAAGTAGACCCCTTCAGGAGTTTTGAGATCCCCCTGCATTGCTTTGTCGCCCACGGCCTGGCCGGTGGTGCAGAAAAACATGCGGGAAAGGCGCAAAGGGCTGCGGCGCTCAAAAAAGGAAAGTTGCTGCCGGGATTTATCAACCGCGATCAAATAGGGGGGCGATGCCGGATAGCCGGAAATGACTGTTTGCCAAGGCGCGCCGGATATGGAAGGTGCGGAAAGTCCGGCCTTGGCAAGTGCGAGGCCCGGACTTTCCGCCAGAAAAAGGAGCGCGCCCAGAAGCAGGATCAGGCCGCAGACAAAGCCCGGCCACAGCCCGAATAGGCTGTTTTCTTCCGCAAAAGCTATGCGGCGCAAGCCTCTCCTGCCGCCTGCGCATGCGGGCGGAAAGGCCGGGATGCTGTGTCGGCAGGAGGAGTCACGCATGGCCTTAGGGTTGCGCTGAAGGGTTTGCTTGGGAAAACTTAAAGCCCGGCCCGGGCCAGACGCACCAGTTCCGGGCGTGTAAATATGGCGCGCAGACTATGGCCGGATTGGGCGAAAGCCTCGGCTCCCCCCGGTTCTTCCCGGTCCAGAATGCAAAAAACGGAAAGCACCTTGAGCCCCGCCTCTTCTACGGCCTTGCAGGCTTTTAGCACGGAACCGCCCGTGCTGACAACATCTTCGAGCAGCACTACGGCGTCACCCTTCTGCACATTGGCCAGACCTTCAATCTGCCTGCCCGCGCCGTGACCTTTGGGCTCTTTGCGCACAATCAGCGCAGGGAGGCGGATGCCCTCGCGGTAGGCCAGAAGGGAAGTGGCGGTGACCAGAGGGTCCGCGCCCAGGGTCATGCCTGCCACGGCTTTGGCGTCCAGGCCTTTGAGCATATGCAGAAAAAGGCTTCCTATCATCCAGGCCCCGGCCGGGTCGAGCGAGCTTTGGCGGCAGTCAAAGTAGTAATCGCTTTTGCGCCCGGAAGAAAGGGTAAAGTCCCCTTCCATATAGGATTTTTCATAGAGCAGAGCGGCAAGGCGGGCCTTCACCAACTCGATATCGTGCAGGTCGTTCATGCAATAGTCCTTCTTTATCCAAATACCCGTTCAAAAATCGCATCTTCGTAACGCAGGAAAGCGGCCGGGTCGAAAATTGTGTTCAGACGCTCCTGGCCGAGGCGCTCCTGCATGAAGGCGTCCTGCCGGACCAGATCGGGAAAGGGGCGTTTTTCGGTCCAGCTTTGCATGGCCAGGGTCTGCACCCGTTCATAGGCGGCCTGCCGGGGCATGCCCGCCTCTTCCACCAGGGCCAGGAGCACCCGCTGGGAAAAGAAGAGCCCGTATGAGGCCATCAGGTTGCGGTCCATATTTTCGGGAATGACGCGCAAATCGGCCAAAAGGCCATTCAGGCGGGCCAGCATGTAATCCATGAGGATGGTGGAATCGGGCATGATCACCCGTTCCACCGAGGAATGGCTGATGTCCCGCTCATGCCACAAGGCCATGTTTTCCAGGGCAGCCAGGGCGTTGCCGCGCAGCAGCCGGGCCAGACCGCTCATATTTTCGGCGGAAATGGGATTTTTTTTATGCGGCATGGCCGAAGAGCCCTTCTGCCCTTTGGCGAAGCCCTCCTCCACTTCCAGCACCTCGGTGCGCTGCAGGTGCCGAAGTTCCACGCATAAACGCTCCACTCCTCCGGCGGCCACGGCCAGGGCGGTGAAGTAGGCGGCGTAGCGATCCCGCTGGATAATCTGGGTGGAAACCGGATCCACAGCAAGCCCAAGCAGGGCAAGAGAGGCGCTTTCAAGTTCGGGAGTAAGCGCCGTGTAGGTTCCCACGGCCCCGGAGATTTTGCCTACGCGCACGCCTTCCACCGCAAGGGCGAAACGCTCCCGGTGGCGAAGAAATTCGGCATAGAATCCGGCCAGCTTAAGCCCGAAACTGGTAGGCTCGGCATGCACGCCGTGTGTTCTGCCCATGCATAGACGACCCTTGTGTTCCAGGGCCTTTTTTTTCAGCGTGGCCAGCAGGGCATCAAAGCCTTCCAGAATCATGCCCCCGGCCCGGGTCAGCAGCAGGGCGTTGGCCGTGTCCACGATATCCGATGAGGTGCAGCCCAGGTGGATAAAGCGGGCCGCAGGCCCGACCTTTTCCTCCACTGCCGTGAGAAAGGCTATAACATCATGCCGGGTCTGCTCTTCTATTTCCAGCACGCGCTCAAGGTCGAAATCAGCCTTGCGGCGGATTTCGTCCATGCTTTGGGCGTCAATCACGCCGAGGCGCGTCCAGGCTTCGCAGACAGCAAGCTCCACTTCAAGCCAGGTTTCCAGACGGCGGCGCAAGGTCCAGAGCGCGCCCATTGCCGGACGGGTGTAACGTTCTATCATAGGCGGGCATGAAGGTTACAAGGTGTATGGCGCAGGGTGCGCTGCAGTGTTTCACATTTCGAAAGGCTGGGCGAGGTCAAGCCCCGGATAGCGCCGCCCCCCGCACGCCAGGCAGAGCGAGGCGTAGGGATATCCGAATAAAGCAGACGGCGGGGCGTTCCTTCGCGCCTTTACAGCCGGAACGCCCCGCGCGGAAAAAAGCCCGGCGCGGCCCTGACAGGGCCGTGCGGACAGTTATCAAGCAGAGGTGCAGGAGGCCGCTTTCGGGGCCTCAGTGCAGGACGGGGCTGCAGGGGCGGATTCCGCAGAGCCGCCGCCCTTTTCCTCCTTACGCCGGGAACCATACTCCGTTACATACCAGCCGCCGCCTTTGAGGGCAAAACTGGTATTGGACATGATTCTGTGCGCCCGTCCTTTACAGATCGGGCAGGCGTGAGGCGCATCGCCTTCTTCCACATGCTTGCACCATTCTTCAAAAAGCTGCTGGCATTCACTGCAGCGGTATTCATAAATCGGCATCGGCCTCTCCTTGGAAGCTGCGCCGAAAAGAGAGCTTCCGGCGCTCTGTCTATGCTGTATGTGCCGCCCGCATTCGCTCTTGCGCGCAAGATGCGGCAAAGAGAACTCCGGCCTTGAGGCGGAAACGGAAGGTCCGGCAAACAGATAATGCTCCGCGCGCCCAGAGACAAGGGGAATACAGCAAGTACCCCCGAGATCTACTCGGGAACAGGGCGCGCGTCAACAGCGCAATAGCGCGGAACGCCGAACAGGACGGCTGCCCGGCCCTTGCATGCTGAAATGCTTTCGGATTGCGGCCTAGGGAATCAGGGCTTGCCAAAGGGGCGAAAGACCGACTCCCCAAAAACTTTTGAGGAACAGCCCCTAAGCCTTGGCGGCCTTGGCTTCGCGAACACGCTGCTTCAGGCGCTCCGCCCGGCGCTTGCGTCTGCGCTGCAATTCCTTTTGACGCTCAATTTTCTTATGTGCCATGAGGGACTCCTTGGGTCTTTTTTTGTGCGGGCTTTGTATATCAGAGCCTGACTTTTGTAAACCCTGGCTCTGGCTGCTGATTCACTCCGGAGAAAAATTCGCTTTACGAAAACAAAAAATAGCTTGCGCTTTATAAAAATAACGCTATTATCCACTATACCCGAATATTTCGCTTTTTTTGGGGGATCTCGCTGATATTCCTGGCAATCGTCCGCACACGGCCTTGCCTCGCTCCTGAGGAACATACCCATCACAGCACCGCCTTTCGGCGTCCATCCCACGGCTTTGCCTGAACGCTTGCTCAGACGAAGTCTGCGCTGGGCTATCCGCATTGTCGGCAATATTCGGGGCTTCTCAGCAAGCCCGCATACCGGCCAAAGCTGCTATGCGAAGCATATTATTTATGAATGAGGACTACCATGAGTGCTACATTAAAGGAGGGGGCTGGTATGAGCGCTGAAGCCAACGCCGCTTCCGGGCAAAATATTGTTCTTGTACGCGGGGCAGAAGCCGGACAACGGCTAACTGTTCAGTCCATTCCGGGGGGAAGCCTGAAGTTTGAGGGCATTGACCCTGCCGCAGCGGAATTTTCCCGCCCGGAAGGGAGCAACGACCTCGTCATCACCCAGGATAACGGCGGCATTGTTGTTATCGAAAACTTTTTTGTGGTGGGGGACAGCAGCCTGCCCACTTTGACCCTGGCAGATGGCTCGGTTGTTGAAGCCGCCGCTATTTTCACCAACCTTGACCTGTCCACCGCAGCCGGGCCTGCGGCTGGCGCGCCTGCGAGCGGCGGCTCAAGCTATGACGACAGCGGCGGCGATCTGCTCGGCGGCCTTGAGCGCCTGAATTCTCTGGATACTTCCTACTGGGGCCGCGCTGCCGAATCTTCACCTGTGGAGCAAAGCCCTCAGGTTGCCAACTACTCCATACAGGCAGGGACGGGAGTTCGCCTTGCCGCAGCGTCTTCCCCCGCATCTGCGGAGTCGGAAACAGGTGGCCTGACAACAGCCGCTCCTACGGCGGCAGAAGGGGGAGAGGCAGACCCTGCGGAACCCCGGCTTGAACCGCCTGTGGAGAACCCGGCAGAGACCTTCGTACCGCCTGCTGAACCGCCTGTGGAACCTGATGCCCCTCCGACAGAGTCGCCTGAACCTCCAGCGGATACTCCGGCGGAGCCTACTGAGCCTCCGCTTGATCAGCCGGTCGAGCCTGTCGNNAGCCTGTCGAGCCGCCGGTCGAGCCGACCGCCCCCCCGGTTGCACCTGTGGAGCCGCCGCTTGATCCGGTCACGCCTCCTGTTGAGCCGGTCGAGCCGCCAGTTGTTCCCGTGGAGCCCTCTGTGGAACCGCCGCTCGATCCTGTCGAACCGACAATTCCGCCTGTGGAGCCTCCTGCGGAACCTGTCAAAACGCCTCTGTCGGTGGATATTATTGCGGAGCGGGGTGTCGTGTACGAGTCGGCCCTTCGTTCGGACGGGTCCGGCGGAGTCTCGGGCGAAGTTGCCACCGAGGCAACAGCCAAGGGCAGCATTGTCATCACCGGCGATCCGACCGGGCAGACGATTATTGTAAGCTTGGGAGGCGAGAACCTCTGGGATCTCGGCATGAAAGATCTTGCGGAAGGGGGCTCCCTGACGCTGGACTGCGGCCCCGGCTTCGTGAACGTGCAGAACCTTGGCGAGGGGCGCTACGGCTATCAGTATACCCTGACCGAGAGCGTGCGCCATAGTGGCGAAGAAGCCCTTCTTGACTTCAGCGCGAATATTTTTGACGAGCAGGGGAACAGGGTGGGCGGCGCGCAAAGCCCGATTACGATTATTGATGACGGTATCAGCTTAGACGGCATTTCCACGCTCTCCGGCTTCTCAGCGGACAGGGAAAATTACGCACGGGAAATGACGCTCTCCTTTGACAGCGTGCTGAACAGCGGCAAGGCTTTTGGAGAACGTGTCACGGTGGACGGCGTCAGCTCGTACGTTCAGAACCTTTCCAAGTCCATGGAAATGGACGGCATCACCGTGAGCACAGCCAGGGTCGCAAACCCCGGCGGCGCGAACTGGGTTCTGGACGAGACGCAGGGCGGCGAACTGACGCTCGTCAAACAGCTCAATACGGCGGATGACAGAGTGGGGCTTGGCATCAAAGATCTCAACGCCGCCTCCGGCGTCTATGAGATCAACTACAATAGTCAAGAAAACCGTTCTGAAGCCATTGTCATGGACCTTGGCGGCAAAATAGCAAATACGGCCCACTTTGACTTTCGCTCCTTCTATACGGACAGCTATAACGGGCAAAGCGCGCACGAACTCATGACCATAGCCTTTTATCTGAACGGCGAAGTGGTGGCCACGAAAAATCTGGAAGGCCAGGGTACCTGGGGCACAGCCGGGGCCGGAGCCATGTACGGAAGCTACGATCTTTCCGATGTGGGCGGCTTTGACAAGGTAGTTCTCTTCAGCCGGGGCGATGCCCTTGGCGATGGCAATCCCAGCGACTTTTACATCAAGAGCGCCAGCTTCGACTTTAGCGGAGAACTGGTGGAATACAGCGCCAGCGGCAGTTTCATTGCCGAGGTCAGCAGCGCTGACGGGCTGGATATAAGCAGTCTTGCCTTTACAGATGCCGTGCCCTTGCCCCAGGAACTGCTTGATCTGGGTTACACGGTCAGTTCGGGCGAGAGCTGGATCAAGGTGTATGATGCGGACAAGGCCCTGGCCCTGGATATGCGGCTGAACGGCGATGGCACCTGGGACTTTGACCAGTATCAGTTGCTGCCAACCTTCAACGGCGACTTGCACTTTGGCATTACAGGAAGCGATAAGGACGGCTCCCCCTTTGAAGCCAGCCTTTCTGCCGTGTACCGGACAAGGGACGGGGTCATACACGGCGGGGACTCTGCGGACGAGATCACTGCCGATAATGCGGGGGATGTGCTCTACGCAGGGGCGGGCGATGACCTCATCCACGCGGGCGCGGGCAATGATCTCTTCTATGGCGGCGCGGGCGCGGATACCTTCGCCTGGGATGCGGACAGCCTTGGCGGCATCGACATGATCAGGGACTTTACCCTGAATGAAGACCACCTGAGTTTTTCCACGCTGTTCGGAACTGATGAAGAAGAGTTGAACGTTGAGGCCCTGTTAAGCGACAGCGTTCACTATCATGTGCTTGACCTGACCGCAGATAGGGCGGATCACCTGACCCTGACCGTGGCCGACCAGACAGTGGATATTACCTTGACGGATTCGCAGTTTAACGAGGAACAGATGACGGCCCTTGGCAGCGGCGAAGACGAAGAAGTAAAGCTTGAAATCTTGCAGCAGATGATTCTGTTGGATTCGGGAGGATGAGGCCTGAACGCGGGAAGACGCGCGGTCTGTCTGTAGGACTAACGCATGAGAAGTCATTTCATAATTCATTATGAAATGACTTCTCAGTGTCGGAATCTACCTTAACCTAAGAAATCTCTTTTTTACATAAATACTCTAAAGAATAAAAACTATTAGCCGATAGGCTTAAAAACACTTACCCCCT
Organism: Desulfovibrionaceae bacterium UBA930; assembly: GCA_002293605.1. Classification (GTDB taxonomy): domain Bacteria; phylum Desulfobacterota; class Desulfovibrionia; order Desulfovibrionales; family Desulfovibrionaceae; genus Frigididesulfovibrio. Next base: position 9,782 of record DBDO01000185.1, on the reverse strand, counting down.
GGAGGGCGCTATGGTCAGCCGAATAAGTGATTTTTTGAGCAGCACTGCTTCACTTCAGGAAGCGCTTCAAAAAACTCTCCAGGAAATGCTCCAACAGATACAGCTTGGTGAAGAGGACTTGCTTGAACAGCAAGAAGTTCTTGTTTCAACAGCCCTTACAGAAAGCATAGATACGCTTACTGTTTCCCGAAAAGCTAAATCTCTTGCCAGCAGTGCTGTGATGTCGCACAATTTTGCCGATGGACACACAAGCGAAAGTACAGACATAGACGCTCATCTGGCAGGTTTGCAAGCCGCAAAACAACTACAAAATCAGGCTGACAACAGAGTCATGGGCTTATTAAACAGCCTGGGCGGGATACAAGGCCCATCTCTATACGGTGAAGTAGGCAGCAAAGGCGGCATTCCAGAAGCAAGGATTCAGTTGGCCATGAAGAGAATCAAAGATGCCGATGCCTACGATGCATCCGAACGAAACCTTGAGGAGAGGAAAGAGAGTATCGAGGCCAGAGCCGCTGAAGCAACAGCTCCCAAGGATGAAAATGGTGAGCCTATCGAAAATCCGGCCAGCGGAGAAGCTACGCCCCTGCCGGAGATTTCCGGCGCCACCCCGGCCTCTACGCCGGAAGCGGCTTCATCCCCTGCACCGGAAGTTCCGGCAGCAGTGCCCCCAGCCCTTATCTCTTTTTCCACACCGGTTTCCGAACTTTCCCTTTCAGCAACTCAGGCAAGCTCTATTGATTGTATTGTATAAGGGCGCTTCCCCAAAGTCGGGGGGAGTATAACAAAAAATCTCCCTGCCCTGGCTATGCGCTTTCGCCGCAGGCTTCCGCCATAAAAAATAAAGGTCGCAGCATCTTAGCTGCGACCTTTGTATACAAATGGTGCCGAAGAAAGGACTCNNCCAGGGGCCTCAGGCCCCTGGCGGAGGGGTGAAGCGGCTCCGCCAATGCCCACGTTGACAATGGAAGACCTGCCGGTACCGTTAGTGTTCTCGGTCAGGCCCGCAAAGCCGGTCACGGTGAGCATGGTGCTACCACTGATAATAATCGTGTTGTTATCGGTTGTGCCGTCTCCGGACAGGCCCAAAGCCAAGCTCTCGGCAAGGCCGCCGTATACCTCACCATTCACGCCCGCGCCGCAGCCGATACATAGAAATTGCAGGAGGCAATTTCTATGTAGAATCCGAATAAGAATTCTTTGGACAAAGAGAAAGCCGGAAAGCTTGTTATTGCTAGCTTTCCGGCCTTCTATGAATCTCTGTGGAGATTCAAATGGTGCCGAAGAAAGGACTCGAACCTTCACCCCCTTGCGAGGACCAGACCCTGAACCTGGCGTGTCTACCAATTCCACCACTTCGGCGCGTGTGGAGAGTCTATTTACGCCTTGTCCCCGCCCTTGGCAAGGACTTTTTCGGGCCTGCCGCATTTTTTTTTGTCCGGAAGCCCGCTTGCTGCCGTAAACAACCTACCTGCTTTTTTCTCGACTCCGGCGCGCCAATGCGGCATAGTCGGAGCGCGCCTTACCGGCCCTGCCGACAGGACGCGCTCTGAATAACCTGCTTTGCCTTTCTGAAAAGGGTACGCCGTATGTTTACCGCCATTCCCAAAGGGTTCCGCCTTGCCGTTGCTTCGGCGGGCTTTAAAACGCCGGGCCGCAAGGATCTGGCGCTTGCCGTAAGCGACTCCTCCGCCTCGGCCGCAGGCGTTTTTACCACCAATCTTTTCAAGGCCGCGCCTGTGCTGGTCGGCCAGGATATTGTGAAGCGCAAACAAAGCGCCCGGGCCGTGCTGATCAACACCGGCCAGGCCAATGCCTGCACCGGAAGCCAGGGCCTGGCCAACTGCAAACGCGCTGCGGCCCTGACCGCTCTTGCCGCCGGACTTGAAGCCCATGATATTCTGCCCGCCTCCACAGGCGTTATCGGGGCGCAGTTCTCCATGTCCTTGTGGGAAAAGGCCGTACCCGCCCTGGCTGCCAATCTTGGCACAGCCACCTTGGAAGACTTTGCCTCGGCCATCATGACTACGGATTCCTTCCCCAAATACGCAGGAGAGCGGCTCGACTTTAACGGCAAATCCGTGCTGCTGGCAGGAGTGGCCAAAGGGGCGGGCATGATCTGCCCGAATATGGCGACCATGCTCTCCATGCTTTTATGCGATGCCTTTGTGGCCCCGGAGGACTGGCAGGCCATGTTCCGCCGCGCCGTGGACAAGACCTTCAACCGGGCCACCGTGGACGGAGACACCAGCACCAACGATACCCTGTACGGGCTGGCTAACGGTGCTTCCGGCGTCACAGTGACGGGCCGCGATCTGGAGGTTCTGGAAGCTGCCCTGACCCGGGTGCTGGCCGACCTTGCCTACAAACTGGTGCGGGACGGCGAAGGGGCCACCAAGGTCATGCACATTGCCGTTACAGGCGCGCCCTCGGATAAGGACGCCGAAATCGCCGCGCGTACCGTGGGGCATTCCCCCCTGGTAAAAACCGCCATGTACGGCAAGGACGCCAACTGGGGCCGCATTGTCTGCGCGCTCGGGCGCTCCGGCGTGCATTTCAATCCGGAAGAGGTACGCGTGGCCCTGTGCGGCGTGGAACTCTTTAAAAACGGACAGCCCACAGACCTGGATTTTGACGCCCTGCTCAAAGAACCGCTGGAGCAACGCGATCTCCCCCTGGATATCTCCCTGGGGACCGGGCCGGGGGCCTATAGCCTGCTGGCCTCGGACCTGACCCACGAATACGTGTCGATTAACGCGGATTACAGAAGTTAGGTTCAGACCCCATTCATTTGGGGCTACCGCTCAAACCCCGTCTGGGGGAAATGATTCCTCCCAGCAAATTAATAGAGGCTGACCCTAAGAAAAGCCCATTAATCAGCGCTTGCTTCAAGAATTTTCTGGAGGCGCTGCCCCTTGTGCGGCACCTTTTGGCTTCAGCCTGCAATTTTCAAAAAAACAAAGAGGCACCGAACAATGCAGCATAGCGTATTTTTTATTGAAGGCGATGGCATCGGTCCTGAAATTTGGAAGGCCGCGCGGCCCGTGCTGGACGCCGCGCTGGACAAGGCCTATGGCGGCAATCATCAAGTGGACTGGCAGGAACTGCTTGCCGGAGAAAAGGCCCTGCGGGAAACTGGCGAGCTTTTGCCCGCAGCCACGTTGGAAGCCCTGAAAAGCGCAGCCCTGGCTATCAAGGGGCCTTTGGGGACGCCTGTGGGCAAGGGTTTTCGCAGCCTGAACGTGACCTTGCGCCAGACCCTGGATCTGTATGCCTGCATCCGCCCCATCCGTTATTTTCCGGGCATAGCCTCGCCGCTGAAGCACCCGGAATATGTGGATATGGTCATTTTTCGGGAAAATACGGAAGATCTCTATCTGGGCATTGAATATAAAAGCGGCTCGCCCGAGGCGAAAAAGCTCCTGGCCTTTCTGCGCGACAGCATGGGCGTGGCCGTAAGCCAGGAGGCAGGCATCGGGCTCAAGCCCATGACGGAAAAGGGCACAAAACGCCTGGTGCGCAAGGCTATCGCCTTTGCCCGCGATCGCGGGCGGGGCAGTGTGACCCTGATGCACAAGGGCAATATCATGAAGTTTACGGAAGGCGCTTTTCGGGAATGGGGCTACGAAGTTGCCCGTGAGGAGTTTGCCGCTGTCTGCTGCACGGAAGATGCGCCCGAGGCAGGCAAGGTAGTGGTAAAAGACCGCATCGCCGATGCCCTGTTCCAGGAAGTGCTGCTGCATCCGCGCGACTACAGTGTAATCGCCACGCCGAACCTGAACGGAGACTATATCTCTGATGCCCTGGCAGCCCAAGTGGGCGGGCTCGGCATGGCCCCCGGCGTGAACATGTCCGACAGCCTGGCCTTTTTCGAGGCCACGCACGGCACAGCCCCTGCCATCGCAGGCAAGGACAAGGCCAACCCGTGCAGTTTCATCCTTTCCGCCGCCATGATGTTCGAACACATGGGCCTGCCCGAAGCTGCGGCCATGATTCACCGGGCCGTAAACAAGGTGCTCGCGGATAAAACCGTAACCGGTGATCTGGCCGGACAAATGGAAAATGCCGTCACCGTGGGGTGCGAACGCTTTGCGGAACTGCTGGGGGAAGCCCTGGGCTGATGTATACAGGGACCTAACCACAGATCTGTGTCCGCGCTGCGGCCCTCACTTTCGAAAAGTGGCAAAACCGCTTTTCGAAAGTGAGGGCCGCGGGGCATCAGGCCCCGTGCGGGAGTCCAGAGGGCAGAGCCTTCTGGCGGGCTGCGGGGCAGAGCCCACTTAAAAATCCCCTACTGGGCTTTGGCCGCAAGCTCCTCAAGACTGCCGAAACCCTTAGCTTTAATCAGGGCCAGGGCCCGCTGGGCCAGGTGCGTCACCTCGGGTTTGGAGATCTGATCGTCCGCGCCAACGGAATCGCCCTTGTGCCTGAGCCTGTCTGTAATCAAAGAAGAAAAAAGCAGCACCGGCAGGCGTTTGAGCACATTGTCTTCTTTGATCCGCTTGCACAGGTTGTGCCCGTCCATCTGCGGCATCTCAATATCGGAAACAACCACCTGCAAATAGTTTTCTATGGGCTGTCCCATCTCTTCGGACTTGTGCCGGATGGCCTCCAGCCTGTTCCAGGCATCCTTGCCGTTGGTGAATGCCTCCACTTCAAAATTGGCCCGTTGCAGCAAATCTTTAAGCATTTCCCGGATCACGGTGGAGTCGTCCGCAACCAGCGCGCGGTAGCGCCCCCCGGCCTTCCAGTCAATGGCCTCATCAAGGCGCAAGGCCAAGCCGGGATTAAGAGCCTGTACGATGCGTTCCAGATCGAGCAGAAAAATGATGCGTCCCTCCAGCTTGACTACCCCGGTGATGGTATTGCTGGTCAGAGAAGACACGTAGCTATTGGGCGGTTCCACCTCTTCCCAACTGATGCGGTGAATGCGGTTCACGCCGGAAACCATGAAGGCCGTGGTCACATTGTTAAATTCCGTGACAATAACCTTGGCCTCCTCAGGGGGGGAGGCGCGTTTTTTCCCAAGCCACAGGGAAAGATCCACCAGGGGAATGACGTGCGAGCGCAGATTAAATGCGCCCAGTACGGATTTATCGCCGACCTCGGGCAACTCCGTCACCTTGGGCAGACGGATAATCTCAAGCACCTTGGCCACATTGACGCCATAATAGCCTTTGTAGGGCGTCACCCCGTCCGACTCAAGCTCGTCCAGATAAAACTCGACAACCTCAAGCTCGTTGGTTCCCGCTTCGAGCAAAATATTGCTTTGGGTCATGGCGTCAGCCCCGCTGTTAGAGCGTTATGGTCAGGCAGTGCTTACTGGAAGTGATTTCATACATCGGCCCAAGGCCGATCTATGAGGATCGCTTCGCCGAAAAACGTGGTTTTCGGCTTGCTCACGCCGCCTCTGGCGGCGCGCCGGATATCCGTCCGGCCCTGGAAGTCATTTCATAATGAATTATGAAATGACTTCCAACAAAACAGAGCACAGCGTAGAAAAACACATTGCCCATGTTTTTTCAACAGCTTTGCCCTTATTCGAAACATAAAAAGCAGGTACTTTTTATCCGGAATGGGGATTACTTCTTGCAGACCATCACCTTGGCCGGGCGGAGCAACCTGCCGTTCAGGGTATAGCCGCTGGACAGCAACGCGCAGACGTGGTTATCCGGCACATCGGGCGAATTCAACATGCCAACGGCCTCATGCAAGGCCGGGTTGAATTCCTCGCCCACAGCCCCCACCTGGGCCAGGCCGTGTTTTCCCAGGGCGTCCTGCAAGAGTTTGCGGGTCATCTGCACGCCCAGCACAAAGTCTTTGCAGCCCTCATAATTGCCCGAATGCTGCAACGCCAGATCCAGATTATCCAAGGAAGGCACGATATCGTTCAGCACAGCCTCGGCCGCGTAGCGTATCTGCTCCTCGCGCTCCCGGGCCAAACGCTTTTTGGCGTTGTCCAGATCGGCAAGGGCGCGCAAGCGCGTTGCATCGGCTTCCTTTTTTACAGCACAGGAGGGGCAGAGTCTGCGCTCGCATTCTTCCCGCAAGCGGTCTTCCGGGACGACAGAGAGAAGGTCGTTGCCGCCTGCCGAAAAGTCCGAACCACCGGAGGGTTGATCCGCCGGTCCGGCAAAAAGGCCGCCCAAAGAGCCGGGGCCCTGGCCACGCGGCATCTGCGCAGCCGCCTCGCCCTCCTGGGCCGCATAGGCAGCCCGGCCCTTGGCTGCGTCCCGAAGGCCCTTGGCCGCGTCCGTCTCGCCGGGCTTTGCGTTTTCAAAGGGTACGTGCTGATTGGGAAAGCCGGTGTAAAGCTCATCGTCCTCCGGCGAAGACAGGCCGTTTATGTCAAGATCAGGGGGAAAAGGTCTATTTTTGGCACTCATGTATTTGCACGGCTCCTGCGCTGATAGTATCGATTCATGAGTAAACACGCCGCTGTCCCCTGTCAAGCGCGATGTATGTTCGGAAGATGCTGTTGACAGAGAGGCAAAAAGCGGAGAGGGAGAAAGCGAAGAGCCAAAGGAGAAGAGCATGTACCGTTTCATCCCCCAGTACAGCCCGGAACAACTGCACGCCCTGCAGGAGGACGGTCTGCGCTGGACCGTGTTGCACGCCTATGCCCGCAGCCCCCAGTATAGAAAGAAATTTCAGGACGCGGGCATTGACCCCACAGATATCCGAAGCCTGGAGGATGTGCGGCATCTGCCCCTAACCACAGCGGAAGACCTGCGCGAGGGCTACCCCCTGCCGCTGCTTGCCGTGCCTGAAAGTGAGGTGGTGCGCGTGCACGCCTCAAGCGGCACCACGGGAAAGCGCAAAATCCTGGCCTACACGCAAAAAGACGTGGACAGCTTTGCCCTGCAAATGGCCCGCTGTTTTGAGCTGGCGGGCCTGAGCCCGCAGGACCGCGTACAAATCGCCGTGGGCTACGGCCTGTGGACCGCCGGGGCGGGCTTTCAACTCGGGTGCGAGCAGTTCGGCGCTCTAACCGTGCCTGTTGGCGCGGGCAACCTGGAACTGCACTTGCAGATGCTGACGGATCTTGGCTCCACCTGTCTGTGCAGCACCGCTTCCATGGCCCTGCTCATGGGGGAGGAGGTACAGCGCCACGCCCTGGCCGACAAAATCAAGTTGCGTACGGTCATCTTCGGTGCCGAGGGGCATAACGCCAAGATGCGGCGCGCCTTTGAGCGAGACCTTGGCCTTAAGGAAAGTTTTGACATCGGCGGCATGACCGAAATGTACGGCCCCGGCTCATCCCTTGAATGCCGCGCGCATGAAGGACTGCACTATTGGGCCGATCTTTTCCTTATAGAAATTCTGGACCCCCTGACCCTCCAGCCGGTCGCGCCTGGCGAAAGGGGCGAAATGGTGGTGACCAGCCTATGCAAGGAGGCTGCGCCGCTTATCCGCTACCGCACCCGAGACCTGTCCCGCCTTCTTCCGCAGCCCTGCCCCTGCGGCTGCTCCATGCCAAGGCACGACCACATCCTTGGGCGTTCGGACGACATGATCGTTTTTCGCGGCGTCAATATTTATCCCGGTCAGATTGCCGATGTGTTGCAGGAGTTTAAAGACTTGGGCTCCGAATATCACATCCGGCTCAAAAGGGAAGAGGGGCGGGATTTTATGTTCCTGCAAGTGGAGCGCGGGAACGGCCTTTCTTCAGATACGGACGAGGCCCTGGCCAAGGCTGTGGCCGGACGCCTGCACGACAAGGTGCTAATCAGCGCCGCAGTGGAAATCGCTGATACAGGTGCCTTGCCGCGCTCCTTTGGCAAATCCCGCCGGGTCACGGATGCCCGGCTGGGCGATGGCGCGTAATTTTGACATTTTCCGCCAAGGCGGGTAGAGCTATGCGCTTACACAATCCGGCGCGCCCCTGCGCTTTGCACGAGAGCCGCCGCAAAGGCTTTGCCCGCCTTTAAGCAAGCATCCCAAAGTGAATATATTTACGCCAAGGAGAGGTACACGACATGACGGCAAAACCGGTGCAGCAGCCCGCTTCCCAGACCGGTCTGGTCGATTCGCTTCAGGCCGAGGTCGCTGTCGAAGCATCGCCCCTGATGCTCTTTCTTATTGCCCATGCGCGTAAAATTGCGCTCGCGCTGCTTCTCTTCATTCTCGCCATCGGCGCATACTGGCTCTATGACTCGCAGGCCGAAAAGATTGCCAGAGAAGAAGCCCAAACCCTGGGCGCACTTTTGATCATTACTGATCCGGTCACGCGTCTGGAGCGTTTGGAGGCTTTCGTGCCCAGCGCTCCTGCGAGCGTAAAGCGCGAGGCCTGGTTCGCCCTGGCCCGTGCCGCCGGACAAAACAACGCACACGCAAAGGCATATGCGGCCTGGGAAAACATCCGAAGCTTTGACCCGAGCCTGAAGGGCACGGCGAGCCTTGGCATGGCCAACGCCCTGGCCATGCAGGAAAAGCACGCAGAAGCGCTGGCCCTTCTGAGCGGCGTTGTCGCCGACCTTAAAGGCGCAGAAGCCGTTAACGCCAACATACGTATAAGTCTGCTGGCCGAGGCGGTCGGGGATTACGCCCGGGCCATTGCGGCCTGTGATGCCATTCTGGCCTCTCCCGAAGGCTCTTCCGACCCCCGCACCGTCAACCAGTTCGGCCAGAAAAAAGCGGAGTTGGAAGACAGACTCGCCGCTTCCAAACAGTAAGGAGCTTTGTCATGAACCACCCCCTGCTCGATCCGCAAGGGGCCCGGCATCTGCTTTTGGGCAACGAGGCTATCGTGCGCGGCGCGCTTGAGGCCGGTGTTTCTGTTGTTACCTGCTATCCGGGCACGCCCTCTTCCGAAGTGCCGGATACCTTCCGCCGCCTTGGCGCGAGCGAGCGCTTTCGCCTCGAATATTCCGTCAACGAAAAGGTAGCCATGGAAGTGGCCGCAGGCGCGGCCCTTGCCGGGGCGCTCTGCCTTGTGACCATGAAGCATGTGGGCGTCAACGTGGCTGCCGACCCCCTGCTGACCATGACCTATACCGGCCTGCCCGGCGGTCTGGTGCTGCTCTCGGCAGACGACCCCGGCTGCCATTCCAGCCAGAATGAACAGGATAACCGCACTTACGCCCGTTTTGCGGGCATGCCCTGCTTTGAGCCGGCCACGGCCCAGGAGTGCAAGGACATGACCAAAGCGGCCCTTATTCTGGCGAGGGAAAGCCAGCAGCCCGTCATGCTGCGCACTACCACGCGGGTGAGCCACCTGCGCGGCCCGGTCGATTTTGGCCCCCTGCCGGAAGCAAGCCCCCTCCTTCCCTTTGTCCGGGATCCGCGCCGTTTTGTGCCGGTGCCTGCCGTGGCCCGCATGCGCCATAGGGTCCTTGCCGCGAACCTGGAAAGCCTTCGCGAAACAGTGGAAAGCTCCCCTTTCAACCGCCTTTCCGGAGCCGGGGATATCGGGGTAATCGCCTCGGGCATCAGCCGGGCCTATCTGCACGATGTGCTGCTGGCCAAGTCCTGGCAGCCCAGGGTCAGGCTCTTTGATTTTGGCATGACCTGGCCCCTGCCCCTGAAGGCGCTGGAAGACTTCATGCGATCCCTCAAGGTACTGCTTGTGCTTGAAGAGGGCGAAGCGCTCCTGGAAAACGAGCTGCGCGCCCTGGCCCAGAGGCTCGGGCTGCCGCTCCTTATTCAGGGCAAAAAAGAGCCGCTCTCCATTTTTGGCGAATACTCCGCCCCGCTCGTGCAGGAAGCCCTGGCCCCCCTGTTGGGAGAAGACTGTGTTGCCGCGCCCTGCGCAGCGGCCCGGCCTGACCTGCCCCAGCGTC
>DBDO01000096.1:13486-19276 GCA_002293605.1 Desulfovibrionaceae bacterium UBA930 | reverse complement strand
GCTCTTCTGCCTGGCGCTGACCTTTGCCCTGGCCACAGGCGCGCGCTTTCTGGAAACGCCCTTCTGGGACAATCCGGCCTATTCCCTTGGCAGTGAGGCCCTTCTTGCCACGCATGACGCCTACCACTGGATAGCCGGGGCCGAAGGCTTTGAATTTGGAACCGGGCACCCCATGTCCGAACTGGCCCGGCTGGCGGCAAAAGTCCTGGGAGTCAGCCCAGCCCAGGCCGGCTTCTGGATGCCGCCCTTTCTGAGCGGACTTCTGGCCCTTTCCGTTTTTCTCTGGGGCTGGGGCCTGGGGCAGCCTTATGCGGGCCTGTGCGCGGGCGTTCTGGCCTCCCTGGCCCCTTCTTTTTGCGCCCGCACCCTGCTCGGCTTTTATGACACTGATCTGGTGGTTCTGCTGTTCGCCGTGCTGATCGGTCTGGTCCCCGCGCTCTGGCTTTCCCCCTGGCTGGCAGGGCTGCCGGATGTCTGCCTGCACCGCTTTCTACGAAGGAAGCGCGATCAAGCTGAGTCCGGCGATGAGGAGAGCGCAGCCCATGCAGATGAAGGCAGGCTCCCCGCCCCCCCCAGGGACTGTTTCCAAACACCTGCGCCTTCCTCCGTCAGCAGACTGGAACAGGAACGCCCCTGGCTGCCCCTGTATTTTGGGGAGCGCGCCGAAAGCGCGGGCCGGTTCGACTTTTCCAGCGAAGAACTGGAGCGCTCTGCCCTTTCCTCTCCCTGGCTGGCCCTGCTCGTTCTGTCCGGCCTTTTCGGCTGGCAGACGCAGTTCTGGCACTCCATGTTCCCCTATCTTGCGCGTTACTGCGCGCTGCTCCCTCCTGCGCTCATTCTTTTGCTCGGCCCAATCGGGGGCAGGGGCGTGCTTTTGCGCGGGGCACTGTGCCACGCCCTGCCGCTCCTGGCCGGGCCTTTTGGGGCGCTCGCCGCGGCCCTGTACGCGGCCTTCCTGCTCTGGCGGCAGAAAAAGGAAGCTTTTTTGCCGAGCTTGCCGCTTGTAGAGCGCGCGCTGCCCCTGCTGCTCTGGACTGTGGTGCTGGCCCTCTTTCTTGACGGGCATATTCTCGAACTCATGCTGCGATCCTTTGCCTCCTATGCCGACAGAAGCGGGCATGTGGGCTCCGGCGTGCCCGATCCGGTCATTTTTCCCTCTGTGGCCCGTTCCATTCTTGAAGTGCAGACCATTTCTCCGGCTGAACTGGGCATTTATATCCACCCTGCGGAAATTGTCACAATCCTGGCTTTTATCGCTGCGGCCCGGCGCATGCTCGTAAGCCCGGCCTTTTTGTGGCTGCTTCCCCTGCTCGCGCTTTGTGTGCTCAGTCTGCGCATGGGTGCGCGCATGAGCATGTTCGGCCCCCCTGTGCTCATGCTCGCCCTGTGTATGGACGCGGGCAGCCTGTTGAACGCGCTCTTGCACAGGCTGCGCACGACCCTGCTGGATCGTTTCGGCAGGCGAGCGCACAGCGGCCCCCTGCCCGGTGATGGCCTGGAACGAAGCGCCAGAGGCCTGCTGCATCTCGGCCCTCCCCTGCGTTTTGCACTATGTATGCTGTGCACGGCCCTGTTGGCCTGGCCGCTGATAACGCCCCTGCCCGACTATGTGCAGGGCCCCATGATCAGCCGCGAACAGGCAGAAGGCCTCGCCTTTCTCAAGGAACACAGCCCCGAGGATGCCCTGGTCTGGAACTGGTGGGACTGGGGCTATGCCACGCACCATTTCGCGCACAGGCATACTATAGCGGACGGTGCCAGGCACGGCGGCCCCTCGCTCTTTTTGCCCGCCGCCGTTTATACAACGGCGGATCCGCGTTTTGCCCGCCAGATCATCAAACATACGGCGGCAATGGGCAACGCGCCGGGCGCGGTCTTTGCCGGGCTCTCCGCATCCGAGGCGCAAAGGCTGATGGACGAACTGGGCGATAAGGCGCAGCCGCTTATTGAGAGCGAGGGCAAGCAGTATCTTGTGGTCAGCCTTGATCTCTTGCGGCTCGGGCTCTGGATTACCCGTTTTGGTTCATGGAATTTCATCACCAAGGAAGGACCCGGAGCCCTGCTCAACACCCTGACGCCCGCCTTGCAGTTCAATCCGGACACGGGCGAGATTACAAGCGAGGATGCCCGGCCCGTGCTTGCTGCGGGCATCGCCTTTTTTGAAGAGGGGGGGCTGGAGCAATACCGCTATGACAGGCCAGGTGCGTATTATTTTCTCTTCAACCTCCAAAAGGACACCCTGCCGGAAGCTATTGGAGAGCAGCCGATACGCGACTTCTGGATCCGGCAGCGGGGCAAAAACCCTTTTCCCGCGCCTATCAGCGACAAGCTGGCCATGGACCAGGCCTTTTTCAACACCATGATGGTGCAGCTTTTAATCTGCCCAGAGAACGACCCGGCTATAGCCCCCTATTTCAAACTGGTCTTTGATAACGCCTATACACGGGTGTATGAGGTGCTGTAGCGCCTGCTCCAGACGGCTGCGGTAGTCCTCATACACGGCATGATATTTGCTTGTATTGCTGAAAGCTTCAGGCAAGGGACGCGTATAGCCATGAAATCCACACCCCCACAAGCCGCAAAGGCAGCAGCTGCGGGCACTTTCTCAGCCCCTTCCCCAAAGCGCCAAATCTTTGGCGGGACTGCCGGATTCCTGCGCCCTGCCGCCTACCTTCTTATTCCGGCTCTGCTGGGCCTTGCCGCTGCCCTTCTTCTGCCAAGGCTGTTCGCTCCCGCCGCTTACGGCTCCCTNNTCCTGCCTGTGGCCCTGCATACGCTCGGGCCGGATGACTTTCCCCAGGGGTTGCGCACGCGCTTTCCCGAATCGGATTGGGGCATGCCGCCGGAGCACGCTTTCGCGCCCGCTCTTGACGGCGGGGCCCAGGTCAGGGGGGAGGCGCTTGCCGAAGCATTCGAGGGGCCTGAAAGCGGCCATTACGGCTTTGCCGCCTTTGCCCCGCACGCGCAGGAGCGCGGGCTGGTCAATTTCTCCCACGGTCTGGTCAGCATAGCAACGGCGGAAGGTGCCATGCCGCTCGCCCTGCTCAGGCACTCCCCCATTCCCAACATGCCCCAGGCCCCGGATATTTTTCAGTCCGACATGTTCACTCCGGTTGATTACAGCGAGGGCGACATCCCCCCGCTGCTCTACGGTGAGGAAACGGACGAACAGGGGCGTCCCTCCCGTTGGGGGAGGCCGGAAAACGCCCTGCCCGGCCTTTTGGCGTGCAGCCTGGACAGCGCCCGAGGCTCAACGCTTTTTGAACTGCTGCGCAAGGCCCGCTTCATTCCGGGCAGCGCATTTTCCGGCCGCTCCGAGCGTTACCAGTCCATGGCGCGCCGCTATGCGGAAAAATACGACCTTGCCTCCTCCCTGGTACTGGCCATCATGCATACGGAAAGCAATTTCGACCCCTATGCCGTCAGCCGCAGTCAGGCTGTCGGCCTGATGCAAATTGTGCCTGAAACCGCCGGGCACGAGGTCTACCGCTATCTGACCGGCCTGCCGGGCCAGCCGCACCCGGAAGCGCTTTTTTCCCCCGAGCATAACATCAAATACGGTGCCATCTATCTGCACCTGCTGGGCAGACGCTATTTCGGCGGCGTGACCAATCCGCGCTCGCGCCAGATGTGCGTGATAGCGGCTTACAACGGCGGCCCCGGCGCGGTGCTGCGCCTTTTTGACAGCGAACAGGAGGCGGCTGTGGAGCGCATCAACGCCCTGAGCCCGGACGCCCTCTACAAGGCCCTGACCACAGATATGCCTAACGCCGAAACCCGCCGCTACGTGGAAATCGTACTGAGCCGAATGCAAAACTATTCCATGCTGTAGGGGCTGTTGCAGCATGTCGGATAGGGCAGGGTCACATATGTGGTAGCCCTGGCTGCACCTCCGGCCTCCATTGACGAAAGCCCCCCTCCTGTGCCATCTTTTGCCGGTTCAAGGTATTTTGCGCTTTGCGCAAAATAAAAGGGAAGCAGGTGTGAGTCCTGCACAGTCCCGCTGCTGTGAACGCGGAGCGGTGTTCATGGGCCACTGGCGTAAAAACCGGGAAGGCGAATACCGCGCAGGACGGATGCATCTGTCCGAACCGCCAAGTCAGAAGACCTGCCTTGAACGTCAAACTCGATTCTGCGTGGACACAGGAGCGGTTTACCCGGCACAGCGCTGCTTGCGGCACCGCTGTCTGCGCGGGTATTCCAGGTCTTGTATCACAAAAATCAAGTGATATGAGGCCCTTTTTTATGTTTGAGAGCATTCGCTCCCGATTCAGCCCTTTGGAGTATTCCATGAAAAAAAGATTCCTGCTTTTTGCCCTCATGCTTCTTCTTTTGCCCGCAAGCGCCTGGGCCAAAGGCGGCAAGGCCCTGATGCTCACGGTCTTCGGCACCAGCACCGAGGCCTCCATCACCTTTGACGAATTGCTGCCCCTGGTGCAAAAGCAGTTCCCGGACAGAGATGTCGTCATTCCCTACACCTCCGGTACCATCAGAAACAAGCTGAACGCCGCAATCAACGCGCCGGAAAAAAAGATCCTCTCCCCCGAACAGATGCTGGAAAAGCTCAAGAGCGAAGGCTATACGGATATCGCCGTGATCAGCACCATCCTTTTTCCTGGGGTGGAGCACGACAAGCTGCAAGCAAGCGTGAACACCTTTGCTGAGGCCAACAAAAACATCCGGGTCAGCTACACGCCGCCGCTGCTTTCCGACCCCCAGCGGCTTCAGCCCGTTGTTGAAAGCATTGGCAAGCATATCATCAAAAACGGGGCCAACGTGGTCGTGACCCACGGCACCCACCACGGACATGCTGTGGAAGCGCTCTACCAACGCATTGCGGACATGGTCGCCGCGCGTTACCCCAACGCCAGGGTCGGCAGCGTTGAAGGCGTGCCCGATATGGATAAAACCCTGGACTGGCTGAAAACTACCAAGGGCAAGGAAGCGCGCTTTATCGTGTTCATGTTCGTGGCCGGGGACCACGCCGAAAACGATATCTCCGGAAGTGAAGAGGACAGCTACTTCTCCGCCGCCAGAGCCATGGGTAAAACCCCCACGCTCGCCTGGGTTGAAAGCACGGCGGGCAAACGCATCGCCTCGCTCGGCCTTGACCCGGACTATCGCAAAATTTTACTTGATTATTTCATTAAAAACGTGCGTTAAATAGGGCTGTTTTTCACTCTGTTGGGGCTTTCGCCTCACAAAAATACATGAAAACATATGCCCTGCCGATCCTCTTACTGCTTGCCGCACTGGCGGCGGGTACCGCGCTGGGCCAGGTGAGTCTCTTTCCCCTGAACGGGGACTCCCTGGCCCTGCTCTCTGACTTTCGCCTGCCGCGCGTGCTCTTTGCGGCTGTAAACGGTGCCATGCTCGCCCTTGCGGGGCTTCTGTACCAGATTGCCCTGCGCAACCCCCTGGCCGACGGCTTCACCACGGGCGCTGCCTCATCCGCCGCCTTCGGGGGCTGCCTCGCCCTGGCCCTTGGCGGAACAGACATTCTGATCGCCCTTGCGGCAACAGGCTTTGCGGCTCTGGGCATTTTCATTGTGCGCCAAATAGCGGCCCGGGCCGGAGATGCCTCGCGCATCACCATCATTCTGGCGGGCATCGCCCTTTCTGTAGTGGCCGGTTCCGGCATCAGTCTGCTCAAGTATATTTTTGAAGATTCCCTGAGCAGCATGGTCTTCTGGCTCATGGGCGGCCTGCACGCCGCCACTTACGGGCGGATTTGCCTGCTGCTGACCGTGCTCGCCTCTTCCCTGACGCTTTTATGGGCGCGCAGAAAAA
>DBDO01000096.1:8838-13456 GCA_002293605.1 Desulfovibrionaceae bacterium UBA930 | reverse complement strand
TGCGCGAACTTTTGTTTATAACAACCACGCTTCTCGTGGCTGCAAGCGTCAGTTTTTGCGGCCTGATCGGCTTTCTCGGGCTGATGATTCCCCACGCCGTCCGGGCGCTCTTCGGCCACGGCATTGCCGTGCAGCTTATTTGCGCCCCCCTGCTCGGCGCATCCGCCCTGGTCCTCTTCGACCTGCTCTCGCGCACCCTGCTCCCCTATGGCGGCGAACTGCCTGTGGGCATCATCACCTCCGCCACAGGAGGACTCTTTTTTTTCATCCTGCTCCTGCGCAGGGGGAGCCGCGTATGGGGGGGCTGATATGCAGCAACATTTTCTGCCGCAGGGGAGACTTCAGCCTCTCCATAGAAAGGCTCTGCATCGCGCCGGGCGAGACCATCGCCCTTCTGGGCGAAAACGGCTGCGGTAAAAGCACCCTCTTGCAGATCCTGGCCGGGCTTTTGCCCTTGCAAGGCGGGAAAATATTCTACAAGGCTGCCCGCTGGGACCGTATGAGCCCCTATGAGCGCTCCCGCCACGCCTCCTTTCTGCCTCAGGAGGCGGAAGTTTTGTTCAATCTCAGCGTGGACGAACTGCTCGATCTTAGCCTGCACAACGACCTTCTTTTGCAGGGCGAGCCGCGCCAGGCGGTTCTGGAAGCCGCCGAACTGATTCAGCTGCGCAAACGCCCCTATCCTTCACTCTCCGGCGGGGAAAAACGCCGCGCCATGCTGGCCAGAATTTTCTGCCGGAAAAATGACCTCGTCTTTCTGGACGAACCCACCGCGCCGCTGGACATGCGCCACGCCGCCGCCTTCATGCGCTACGCCGCCGCCCTGCCCTGCTCCCTTGTCCTTGCCATGCACGATCTCAATCTGGCCGTTCGCTATTGCGACAGATTTCTGCTGATGCGGGAAGGACGCATTCTTTTTGACAGGCGCAAAGGAGAACTCAACGCCGATGAACTGGAAAAAATTTACGGAATCGCTCTGCACCGCTGCGGCGATCTTTTTGTGCCTGAGCGCTAATGACTCTTCCTGGGGAGGTTCTGCCTCCCCAGGCCCCTCCGGCAGGGGGCGTGGCCCCCTGCACCCGCAATATTCCGAAACAAGCGTACCCTTGCCTGAATCTGCTAAAACCCAGTGTCATCGGGTCGTTATCCTCGCCCCGGCAGCGGCGGACATCTTCTCCCGCCTGGGGGCCGCAGACAGCGTTGTCGGCGTGACGGACAGCGTTTCCGGCTTTCCCCATGCCGCAATGGTCGGAACCCATATGAACCCCGGCCTGGAGAATATAGCGGCCCTGCGGCCCGGCCTGATCGTGGCCGGAACGCGCTTCAGCCCGGAACTGGCCGAACGCATGGGCGCGAAACTTTTCGTGTACGCGCCGAAAAACCTGGACGAAATCATAGGCGCGGTTCGGGCTGTATCCCGGACAATCGGCAGGGAAAAAGAAGGAGAACGCCTGGCCAAGGACTTGCAGTCCGTGCTGGACAATCTTTCCCCCCCTCGGCAAGTCCCGAGCGTGCTCTATGAAGTGCGCGCGGCCCCCCTTTCCCTGGCCGTGCAGCAGTCCGTCATGCGCGATCTTCTGGAACGGGCCGGAATGCGCTACGCCTATAAGGGTGACACAGCCCTGGTGTCAGTCGAACACCTGATGGCCCGGCCTCCGGATATCTATATTTACCAGCAGGGCCCTATGAACAAGAACCCGACCCCGCCCCGCTCGCGGCCGGGCTGGGAAAACTTTGCTGCCTGCATCTGGAAGGTAAAGGAATTTGATTTCGCCAGACCCAATACCCGGCTCTTTGAAAGCCTGCAAAGCCTGAACGCCATTCTGCATCAGGGGGATTTCTGCCGCGCCGGGACCGCGCTCTTTCCGGAGTGAGCGTATATGGGGTCCGCCACACCCGTCAGGGGCAAAAGCAGAGGCCGGGATCTCCCAGATACACGCCATGCCCCTGCAAAAGCAAACCGGCGTATTCGCGCTTTGCGCGAATACGCCGGAATTGAGGGGGTCCGGGGGGCATCATGCCCCCCGGCGGGGTCCAGGGGCTCCGCCCCTGGCAGAGCGCCGCCAGCCTACTCTCCCCTTTCTCTTTTCTACCATGTCTTGGCCCGCTGTTGCTCCAATGCCTTGGCCTGCTCGTCAAAGTCGGCAAAGCCTGCCTGGTGCAGGGCGTCTTCAACCAGGGAATTCCAATCCCAATTGGCGTACAGCACGGGCTTATGGAACATCAGGCGGAACTGCTCAAGCTCGCCCCGGTAGAACTTTTCCTTTGAGGTATCTATGCTTTCCCGCAGGTGTTCGTGCAGGCGTGAAAGTTCGCCCTCGTACCACTCCTGAAGATCAGAGGCCTTGTTGTACTTTTTCAGGATATGGCCGTAGCCGTTGTCTTCCATGAGCCTGCCCAGGGCCGCGTGGTGCT
This sequence comes from Desulfovibrionaceae bacterium UBA930, assembly GCA_002293605.1. Taxonomy (GTDB): domain Bacteria; phylum Desulfobacterota; class Desulfovibrionia; order Desulfovibrionales; family Desulfovibrionaceae; genus Frigididesulfovibrio. Next base: position 11,041 of record DBDO01000096.1, on the reverse strand, counting down.
GGTCGATGAGCCAGGCCCCGAGCCGTGAGGTGGGAATGTTCTCGCTTTCCACTTCGGCCATGTCGAACTTGGTCTGGTAGTAGGTATCCGGCACCACAGAGGCGGACACAATGCCTGCAACGGCCACCAGCCCGCGCAGAATGCGGCTGTTGGACACGCCCTGGCCGCAAAAGCCCACCTTTTTGCCGTATTTCTGGCCTGAGAAGATGGTCACCAGAATGGCCCAAACCACAGCCGGGTCTTCTTCATCATAGATATGGGACAGGCGCGCGTTGTCGCGGTCCGTGGCCAGCACCATCTGGGTCATGTCGTTGGAGCCGATGGAGAAACCATCGAACTCCTCCAGGAACTGCCTGGCAATAATGGCGTTGCTGGGAATTTCCGACATCAGGATGATCTTCAGGCCGTCTTCGCCGCTTTTCATCTTGTGCACCTGCTCAAGATAGCGGCGCATGCTGCGGGCCTGTTCCACCGTGCGTACAAAGGGAAGCATGATTTGCAGATTCTGCCCGCCGTAAACGCCGCGCGCCAGCTTGAAGGCTTCCAGCTCCCAGTCGTGCAGGTTGCGGGAAACGCCCCGCCAGCCAAGCATGGGGTTGTCTTCCACCTGCTCAAAGAGCAGGCCGCCCACCAGGTTCCGGTACTCGTTGGACTTGAAGTCCGTGGTACGGTACACGATATCCTTGCCGTAAAAGGCCATGGCAAAGAGCGCAAGGCCCTGAGCCAGGGTCTGCACATAGTGCTCGCGGCCCGAGCGGTAGCCGCGCGAGCGTATGATCTCGTGAATGGTCGCGGGGATGCTGCGCACCGCCTCAATCTGCGAAATCATGCCGGTACGGTAGCCCACATCTTCACGCACGGTGCGGATTTCATCCAGGGTTTCCAGCACAATGGGTGTATCCGCCACCCGCTTGGCCATGCTCGAAACCTGGCTTGCGATTTCACCCCGGCGGCGCACCACTTCCGGATCGTTGCCCATGAGCAGGGCCAGCTCATCATCAAAACCCATGACCATGCGGATATGGGCCTCCACATCCGAAGTGGTTTTGAACAGATCCAGGCGGCGGGAGGCGGCGTCCAGGCATTCATCAAGCTTGCGCTCAAGCTCCCGGATCTGACGGCGCAGGGCCAGAGTTTCCTCTTCCCCGCCCGAGCCTTCCTGGGCGGCCAGGGTTGCAATCTCGGCGTTAAGGCCGGTGATCTGCCCCACGTATTCTCTCAGGCGCAGGTTGATGAAGATAAGGCCCTGGTTGAGCTGACGGCGCAGGGTTTTGGTCAGCTGCTCATCGAGCGAGCGCAGATAGCGCTGGATCACGGCCTCAAGTTCGCCGTTGTCATAGGCTTCAAGGGCCAGCGGATGCACGCCGATATTGCCGAGCATGAATTCGGCGCGCAAAAGGCCTACTTCAAAGTCTTCCACACCGCGCAGGCGGGAGAGGAACATGGCCTGCCCCACATCGGCCAGAATCAGACCAACCTTGGTCTTGGTAGCGGGCAGCTTTGCCAGATCCATTTCGCCGCCCACTTCGCGCAGGGGCAAAAGTCCGCGGTACACCGTGCCGGTGGTACCGTCCACAGTAACCTCGCAGCCGTCAAGGGCGCGCAGGGCCTCCACGCGCTGGATGCCTATCACGGCGGGAATGCCCAGTTCGCGCGAGGTGATGGCCGCGTGAGAGGTATCGCCGCCCACATCCGCCAGAATGGCCGAGGCCACCCGCATACCAGGCACCATGTCCGGGTCCGTGCGCTCGGCGGCAAGCACGTCGCCTTTGGCGATCTTGTTCAGTTCCAAGGCCGAGCGCAGGAATTTCACCGTGCCCTGCCCCGCGCCGCGCGAAGCGCCGTTGCCTTCAAGCAGCACTTCGGCCACTGCAGCCGCTGAAGGGTCCACCTCTTTGCGGCGCATGAAAATGATATTCGGGTGCAGCTCGAACTCTTCGTTCCAGCGCGTTTCCGGCCTGGCCTGCACGAACCACAGCTCATCGTTCGCATCAATGCAGAACTCCGAGTCCATAATAATGTCGCCATAGGCCTTGCTGATGGCCCGCACACCCCTGGCCACGCTTTCGGCATGCGCAATGGACAGGGCCCAGCGGCTGGCTTCAAGCTCGGGCACGGACACCTTTTTCGTTCCGCCGCCCTCATCGTAGACAATCTTGATATCCTTGCAGCCCATCTGACGGATGACCACCTCGCGGCCATC
>DBDO01000096.1:0-8830 GCA_002293605.1 Desulfovibrionaceae bacterium UBA930 | reverse complement strand
GCCTCGCCCAGGCCGTAGCTGGCGTCAATGGAGACCAGATCGTTGCGGGCCGTGCCCCGGCAGCCCGTGGCCGTATCGGCGGCAAAGGCGGTCCCGGAAATGAGCGGATTGATCATGCGCATGATGCACACGGAGAGCGAGGTCTGCTCAATGGCCCATTCTTTTTTGGCGTTTTCGGCAATGCTCTCATCGCCCGACTCTTCAGCCAGGGCAACAGCGTCAAGGATGGCCTCGCGCCGATAGGTCATGGAGCGCAAATTATAGGCGGAGGCGCAGTCCCAATGGTAGGCCAGCACCACCTGATCCGCCCCGCAGACGTTCAGATAGGTGTCCTGCAAGCCGGCAAAGGCTTTTTTGCGCGAATCCTCACCAGCGGCAGAAGAACGCACGGCCACAGGCACTTCGTCCCCCGCTTCCCGGCAAATATCCTCGTAGGCTTCACGCACGGCCTTGACCACGCTTTCCGGCATTGTCACGGACAAAATGGCCGCCTGCACCAGCGCGGAGCGGCGGCGCAACTGATCAATGCCTTCCGGCGAAGTGGCGAAGCCTTCCACCACGTTGTTCACAAAGGTTCTGAGCTTGACCAGGCTCTGCCCGCCGCCCTTGGCCTCGTATTCCGCCCGCACGGCCTTGCCGAGGTTGCGGACGAATTTTTGCAGAAATTCCGGGTCGCCGCTGATCTCCGGGTCTTCCCAGTCGATGCGCTTGTACTCCCGGTCCACGACCGCGCGCGTCAGCGGGGCGTTTATCTTCGTCTCATCAAGAAGCAGATGAAAGCCTATGGAAGACACCGCCCTGAACTGCGGCGCTCTGATGCCCTGAACCTGGCTGATGATGGCGGTATTGTAGTTTTTGCCGCCCACGAGAAGTTCAGCCTCCTCGCCGATGGCAACGATTTCCGCGCCGTCCAGGATCAGTTTCTTCTTGAGCCCCGCAACATCGCGCGCCGTTTTTTCACTGGCGGCACCGGAAGTTTCAGACTGTTTTTGGGGCTTTTCCTGCGCGGGTTTAGCCATGTGGAGCTCTCCTTGCTTCTTTGACTAACAAAAGGGCTGCTCAGGTGTAAAAAAACGCTTCAACAGGCGCTTGCAAGCAAGAGCCTTAAAAAACGTGCCTTGTTTTTGCGCACGATGCGCTTTACCGGAAAGCATCGGCGGGCGCGCCTTTACAGCCGCCTGCCCTTGCACTGCCCCGGACAGCATGCGTTATGCCATGCGCGGGCTCTGTTGGCAAGAAAGTCTTGGCAGCAGATTGCGCCCCAAATGAAGCAGGGCGAAACACCCGCCCCTGCGGTGCTTCAGTGCAATCCCTGACAAGAAGCCCTCGCCCGGGAAAAGAATTGTTGATGCTCTCTGCCGGTCAGACTTTCACATTCAGGAGCGAGCCAGTAAGCTCATCCCAAGCGCGAATCGCAGCAGCGTTGGCGCTATAAGCATTTTCCGTCATTATCATGATGGTGAACTCGCGCGGCAAATCCGTAGTGCTGCCTTCCGCCATGCCCTGAATCCTGGCCAGGGAATTCTGGCCTTCCCGGTAGTCCTGAATGCGCCAGGCATCGGCGGCATTGGCGCGCTGCGTGATTTCCACGTCCTGCGCAACCGTGGTATCATAATTTTCCCGGCTGTTGCGCATACCCACGGCGGCGGTATCGTTGAAGTCGTGAACATCGTTCTGGGTCAGATGGTTGATCAGCACCGGCTCAGGCTGCATGTCCCGGTACATGGCGCTCATCTGGAGCGTTTCATCCTGATTCGGGCCGTTCACAAGGGTGACGTTGCGGGCGTTATTGACCATGCGCATGTCATGGTTCAGGGCCTGGGCCTGGATGCCCTCCTCCAGATACGCGCCAAGCGCGCCCGCCGCGCTGTGAATGTGATTTACCACAGCAGGGCCGAGGTTCATATCCTGACGTATGGCACCCACCTGAACGCCTTCATCCTGATAGGGGCCGCCGGAAAGGGTCACGCGGCGGGAAATGAAGCCGTCCGTGTTCATATTGGCGATATTGTTGGCCGTGGTTTGCATGACCACGTCCAGCGTATTCAGCGCTGATTGCGGTATGGAATAGTTCGGCATAGTTCCCCCTCAAACTCCTCTGCCCTATATATCGACTTTTGGACGATACAGAAAAGGCACCCCCTGCATGGCCTCCGGCAGCAGACAGAGGCTTTTGCCCTTCGTGGCTCTCAGAAAGCCGTCTGTGCCCTCAAAGGCGGCGGCAGCGGCTTCCTCAAGCTGGGTCGGCGTTGCCAAATCGCGCAGCACCACCGGCCTGCGCGCCTTTTCCCCTGTCGAGAACAGGGCCAGCACGGGAATGCTCGTGCTGTCGAGCGCCTTGAGCAGTTCTTTGCCCTCGCGACCCACGCCCTCATTACGGGTCAGATCAACGCGTATTGTACGCACATTATAACGGCGGCGCAAGTCTTCCATCCGCGATTTGTTCAAAGTTGTATATTCAAGGGCCTTGCAGCTCGGGCACCAGTCCGCCGTAAACTCCAGCAGCAGAGGTTGCTTGCCCAGAAGCTCCGTAAAGGTCTGCGGGTCAAAGGCCTCCCAGCTATGATCCGGTTTGATGGAAGACGCGCCCCACCATATAGAAAGCAGCACCACGGCCACGGCCATGCTGCGGGCAAGCACGCGGCGCGGACGCCCGGCCCCGAGATGCCCGATTTGCCCCCACAGCCAGCAGGCGAAGGCCACGGTAAAGAGGTTGAATAAAAAGGCGGGGAGCCACTTTTCAGGCAGGAGCGTAGCCAGATAGGCAACGCTGCCCATCAGAAAAAAGCCGAGCAGTTGTTCCAGGCGCAAGGTCCAGGCGCCGGGGCGGGGCAAAAGGTGCACCAGTCCGGGGCAAAAGGCCAGCACGCAATAGGGCAGTGACATGCCCAGCCCCACGCTGATCACGCACAGTCCCAGAACCGGCAGAGGCTGGCGGATGGCCCAGGCCAGCACGCCGCCCAGCAGAGGCCCGCTGCAGGGCGTTGCCAGCAAAGTGGCCAAAAGCCCGCTGGCAAAGGCCTGCCAGCGGGGATGGCTGCCGCTCGTTACCTTGAAGTCGAATATGGGCAGGGGAAAGACCCCGAAAAGACTGAGGCCGAGAATGAAGAGCACCGCTCCGAGCAGCACGATGACCAGCGGTTTCTGAAACATCTCGCCCCAGGCCCAGCCCGCGCCGCCGAGCAAAAAGGCCAGCACCAGAAACCAGACCATAATGCCTGCGGCAAAAATCAGACAGTGCACCTTAAAGGCCCGGGCCTGCTTTTGTTTGTCCGTCATGGAAGAAACAGCCATGAGCGCGCTGAACTTCAGGCTGACCACCGGCAGCACGCAAGGCATAAGATTGAGCAAAAGCCCCGCCACCAGACCGAAAAACAGGGCTTCGCCAAAAAAGCCCACCTCAAGCGCGGGATTGAAAAAAACCGGCTCCAGGCTCTCAAACAGGGCCGCGTGCGCTTCATTCCTTTCCCCGGATTGCGGGGTGTTCGGGGCAGGAGCATAGAGGGCCTCTCCGCCCCTGGGGAAAAAATCCCCGGCCAGAGCCGCTTCGGCAGGGGGCAGGAGCACATCCTCGCCCCGCTGCAAGGCAGCCCACCATGCCTGCCCGGAAGCGGGCGGCATGGCGGTTATTGCGGCGGCGGCAAAAGACAGATCCAGCTCTCCGGAAAGAGGTTCGCAACTGCTGGCGGAACACAAAAGCCCGCTCATGCGCACCCGGATTGCGAGTCCGCCGAGCCCCGGAGGGCTTACCGGCACTTCGGCCCAGAAGGTAAGCGGACCGGGGTAGATATCCGGGTTGCCGTCTCCACCGCCGGGCAGGCTGACGGAAGAAAAAACCGTTGCATTTTTTGGCCTTGCCGCCGGAGCGCGCACAGAGGCGGCAGCGCCGTTTTTCTCCAGCAGTTCGTCAATCTGGCGGGAACTCATTTTGGCCATGGGGAAGGCGTCAAGAAGCGCAAAGTCCACGTCCACCCTGGTGGGCAGGCCTTCCGCGCTATCCGGGCCGTAGACATAGCGGCCCGAAGGAAGCTCAAGGGTCAGGGCAAGCAGCAGGCGTCCGTCCCTGCCTCCTGGGCTAGACGATGCTGCCGTCTGCCCCGGCAAGGGCAGAGCCGGGAGCGGGGGGCTCGCGGCAAGGCCTTCGCCCTCCCCCAGCGAGTAAGCGCTCCAGTAGACTTTGCACTCGGAAGCGCCGGAAAAGGCCCAGGCCTGCCCGACCAGAGCGCAGAAAAACACAAGAAGGGCAATACAAACGCGCATAGGCATTCCCGCACAGCTACGGCCAGTTGAACAATACCTTTCCAAGATACGTTGTCGCGGGGTAAAAGTATACTTTTTTCATCCGCTCGCATTATCCGCTTGACTTTTACCCGGCATCCGCTTAGGAATCTCTTCTCGCGTGGGTCATTAGCTCAATTGGTAGAGCAGTTGACTCTTAATCAATTGGTTCGGGGTTCGAGTCCCTGATGGCCCACCAGAAAATTCAAGGCCTTGCAGCTACATGCCGCAAGGCCTTTTCCTTTTGGGGCATACAAAAAGGCATACACAGTTTTTTGTTGTTCTGTCTTTGAAAAATAAGTCCTATTATGACAAATAGTTAGATTTGACATAGTGTTCCCTCTCCTTGCATCTCTTCGCCAACAGTTGCCAAGAGTGCAATTTGTGTACAGTGTCCATTCCTCTTGGTGCGCTTCCTCTCACCTCCCTTTGCCACCCCCCTGTAATTTGCAAGTTGCATGCAAACAACACCGAAGGTTTGGGGCGGAGGAGTGATTTTTTTAGGGCTGGCGGTTTTTGCTGTTGGGGAATGGCACCTTTAGCAGCAGGAGCAACCAAAAGCAGGAGCAACCAAAAGCAGGAGCAATTGAAGCGCCAGGGAGATACCTTCATCACCAAAACTCGTGGGCTTTGGGTACCGGAGAACGGCTTCTATCATCAAAGCTTGAGACTTGATTGGCCAGGGGCGTTGTCTTCATCTTCAAGGTCTAAGGCTTCGTGCATCAGGGACATGGCCACGGATTCTATCGCTGATGCACCCGGCTTGGGCAGGAGTATTTCATAGGGGTCCGCGCCGCTCGCCAGGGAGTCAGAATACTGGAGCATCAGCCGCTCGACCTCTTGGGCCACAGGGCTGGATGCATCAGCCAGGGCGGCGAACACCTCATCACGGGTCAGGCGGGAAAGGTCAGGCATCGTATTCTCCGAGCAGCAGCGCTGAAAATGCCGGAAAGACATGAGGAAACACTGGGGATACGTCAGGCATGGGGTTCTCCGAGCAGCAGGGCCGCAAGTTTTTGGATGGGCGCGGGGATGTTCGCCTTGCCGGTTTCGTATTCGCTGATGCGCGATTGCCCCACGCCCAGCGCTTCAGCCGTTTGCTTCTGGTTCCAGCCTTTGATGCGCCGCAGGCGGGCAACGCTGTTTTCGCCCTGGGGAGGGGACAGGGGGCGGCCCATGCGGGCAGGTTCTTTGGTCATACGGGGCCTCTTGATTTTTTGGGGTGGTGGGGCTAGGCTTTGACTCTCACAAGCCGTGGGCCTAGCCCCGGTTGAGGGTTAAGGACTGTCTCTAGTTGCCTCTAGGGACAGTCCGCTTTTTTTGATACTTACGGATAATCCGCAGCACCTTCCGCTGTCGCTCTTCGCTGGAAAGGCCCGCATGGGCTTTGACCAGCCGCAGAAACGCTCTTACGGTCACGCTGGCGCCTCCTTTCGGGAGCATCTTTTTGGCGGCCCGGACTTTCGCCCTTTGATCCGCCCGCCCACCCTTCGGGGCCTGTCTCGCTCTCGTTGATCTCAATTTATATCTGATTCAGATATAAGTCAACAAAAAAGTGCCCGCCCAAAAAAGGCGGACACTTTTTTATTCAGTGCATGCCTACTGCCCGCAGTATGAGAGTGCGCAGCGCATATGCCGCAGCCAAAGGGACAACTCCGTTACCTGCGAGTCTAAGGCGGTCCAGTTGGTTGGCCAGCCCATCATCCTCTCGAAAAATCGCGGGTTGGGCGTCAGGGGAAAGGGCAAGGAACTGTTCCCAGGATGCAAAAACATCGGGGCCAGGCGGAAAGCACGAGGCTGCCTGATCCCCAGAAGGTAGAGAAAGCTCCAGGTCTTCGCCGCGGTATGCGTTGAGAACTGGTAGTTTCCCCGCGTGATAGCCAGTTTGCCCTCCCGCACGGAAATTACCGGCCAGGAGCCGCAAGAACTCACCATCGGGAGGCTCATGCGGTAATGCCGCGTATGGCGGCCTGGTGTGCGCCGGCCTGGCCGGAGTGGGATGCGACAGCCCCGCCCTGGGTGATAGTCCCGGTATTGGGGTGGTCGTGCGAGGCGAGCGCGTCCAGGGCCGCTTTGATCTGGTCAAGGCAGCCCAGCAGCTCGGTAAAAAAGTTCACGCCGTCTTTGCCTTGCATGGTCAGCGTGCCGCCGATGGCATTCAGGGTGATGCTGGCGGCCTGTATGTTTTTTGGGCCGGTGATTTTTTCCGTACTGGTTCCCCGCACAGTCAGCGCGTGATTTTTTTTGACTGAAACGGCCTGGGACCGGCTGATAGATACGGCCTGAGAGCCGGTAATCTGTATGGTCCGGTTGCCTTTGACTGTGGAGGCATGATCCTTGCCCACAGTTTCCGTGGCCTGCCCGGCGGTCGAATGCGTGGAGTTTGCCCCGGCCGTCAGGTGCATATCGCCGAGCGTGCCCAGGTCCGCGCGCAGCCCGGCCAGCAGGGTCAGCAGCCCCCCGACTTCGATGGTGGCCATGCCGCCGATTTCCACCAGGCTGTTTTCCGATACCCGCTTCACCTCCCTGGCCAGATCCGTTGTGCTCTCCACGGCCTTGACCGCGCGGCTGATGGATGCATCGACAATGCCCGCGTCCGTGGCGCGGGTCCAGTTGCCGTCAACATCCGCTTTTTGGAATACTGCCGGACTTTGCTGCTGCATCCATTCGCCGGGCTTTACTTCCGGGAGCGATGCGCCCAGGGCATAGACCTGGCGGATGACGGGATGATCCTGCCTGCCATAGACAAAGCCGACAACCACAAGGCTGCCCGGCTGAGGGAAGGCGAAGGAACCGCTTTCCTGCCCGCTGCCGAGCGGCACGGGCAAAGGCACGGCGGTATAGGGCGGGAACGCGGGATCCGGTTCCAGGTCCGGGGTAAGAATGACGATATCCACAGCGTAGCGGGGGCGAAAGCGTTCGGAGCTGGAGCCCGTGTCCGGAGCATCGGCCAGGGCCGTAACCCGTGCGTAGCGGTCAAGGTGCATTCCCCCGGCCAGTTCCGGATGCTCGCGGTTTACTCTTCGCATGATAGTTCCATGGTATGGCCGGAAAAAAGTATTGATTGGATACGCTGCCCGTTTACTGCCGCGCCTGGCCGCAGGGCAGGAATAGCGGTAAGCGTTCGCCCCCCGGCGATGGTTGCCCGGCTGCAATAGGCCTGCGGCACTGTGACCGCCTTGCCGGACCAGAAGGAATCCGCATAGCTGCCGACAAAGACCCGTCCGTCTCCCTGGGCTTGCCAGAAATAATCGGGAATGGAGAAGGCCTCGCCCAGATTGCATAGGGCGTGATAGCCCGTGCCGGCGCCGTAAAAAGCCGGGATGCGGGCCACCGCATAGGGCCTGTCCGGCACGATGAAGCAAAGGCCTGTGCGCGCCGCATAGGCGGCAAGCACCTCACGCAAGGTCGGGTGCCGCAGGGATACGGGATGCAAGGGGTCCAGCCGGGCCGTGATTTCGGTGCAGAGCAATTTTTGCTGTGTGGCGTCAACGGTGACGCTTTTCCTGATATCGCCGTGAAAGTACCGGGTCAGGCCCGGTTCCCGGTTCCAGCCCATGACGAAAGACAGCTCACCGGAAAGGGGCTCTGCCGAGCGTACCTGAAACAGGGCGCGCCCAGGCGCGTTATAGTCCAGGCGTATTGTTTCGGACACCAGCGGAATTTCCCCTCCCGCCGCCAGCAAGCGCTTTACCAGCTTCATTCAAAGGCCCCGATTTTTTGGTTCACATCCATCAGCCATTTGTCAAAGTCCGTCAGCGGCTGGGGCTCTTCCGCCGGTGCTTCCCGGGGTGGCGCTTCCGGCGCGCTGACCGGCGTGCCCTGGTGTTGCGCGGCAGCCGCCTTTTGCGGTGTCTCACGCGCTTCGGCCATTTCCGGGTTTGATTTGTGTTCGGCCAGGGCGAAGCTTACCAGCCAACAGCGCGCGTTTTCCTGCTCATCTACCGTGAACTCGCCGGAAAATCGCGCCTGCCGCATGCCTGCGGCGTTGGCTGTGCGGTTGGTGACGGTGTAAATTTTCTGGTCGCCCTTTTCTTTGGCCTCTGCCACGCGGGTTAGCTCGCGCAGATCCTTTTCATCCGTGAAGCGGATTTTTATTTTCACATCCAGCTTTTTGCCCTTGGCGCCCTTGCTTGCCTTGGCCGTGCTGGACGAATCGCCGGAGGCATCGGCGTCTTTGAACTTCATCCCCAGGCTCACCAGAAGGTCAAACCCGGGCACGGTGAAATCATCAAGGCGCAGATAGGGCATTACAGTATCCCTTCCAACGGGTTTCGCAGCCCAAAGGATTCTTTGTAGTACGCAACTTCTTTTTTTTGACCGAACCAGCAAAGGGCCGCGCAGCATTTGTAGCTGCCGTCCAGGGGCGGGGCGGCTTTGGCCAGCAGGGGGGCGATGGCGGATGCGCTCCCTTCCAGATAGACGCCATGCCAGCCGGGGTCGGCCCCGACCATGGACGCGGTAAGATTCATCATATCCCTTGCCTGTTGCGCGACCGCGGCGCCCTGTTTTCGCGCGAAGGCGGCAAGACGGCCTGCCGGGCTTTGCGCCG
>DBDO01000028.1:6474-6901 GCA_002293605.1 Desulfovibrionaceae bacterium UBA930 | reverse complement strand
ATGGGCCGAGCCGCACCCGCCGCCGATCGAGCAGCTGCTGCACCCGCCGCTCCCGCCGAGCGGAATATCGGGATCGACAGAAAAGCCCATAGGGGAAAAGTTGACGGTAACATGGGAAACCTGCGCGAGCAGTTCCTTGTCCATGCAGAACTTGTATCCTTTTTCCTCGGCAACAGTATCCGTTTCNNTTCAGCCGCCCGGCGCGAGAAATACGCGAATACTGGCCGGAGCGTTATCGGCAAAATAGGCGTCAAGCTCCTTTTTCGCGCCATCTGTCACAGTAATCATAGCAGAATCCTCCAAAAACAATGTTTCGCTGGGAAAGGCAATGTTCCGATTAGGTAAGGGGGCGGAGCGGCTTTGTCAACCGCAAGGGCGGGGAGAGAGCGAAAAATTCCTCGTTTTGCCAGCCAGCGATGCCAGGAGG
>DBDO01000028.1:0-6379 GCA_002293605.1 Desulfovibrionaceae bacterium UBA930 | reverse complement strand
GGCAAGGTTTCTGCGCTGAAAATACAAAACAATGGATGCTGGCAAACATTTTGCATGTTCCAAAGCGTTCTGAGGGCTGCGCCCTTTGGGCACGATTGAGAGGCTTGCCAAGGACTATAGTAAGGAGGCTCCGATGCTGTTTTTGCTCGGCGGAGAAAAGAAAAAGAAGATACAGGAAGAAAAGGTGGAAAACCTGGACAGGGTCAGGGANNTCTGGCGGGCCGTTTTCCCGTGGTTACCACAACGCTGCTGGACGAGAGCCGCAAGGTGAGCAAGGTGCTCGGCCTTGTGGTGTGCCGGGGCTATGATTCCGAACAGACCTTTTTCGGCATGGCGGCGCGCGCCGTGAACAAGGGCGCTCAAGCCATTATAGGATACCAGGAAAACGTGGCCTTTCATCCTGACGGAAGCAAATATTTTACCTGCTACGGCACGGCAGTGCAGTATGAAGTGCAGGTGCCCACCCGCGCGCCTGCCCTGCCAGAGGCCATAAGCATGGCCATATAGGGGAAAGGCTGATTTTATGGACGGCCCGCCGCGCAGGCAGCCTGAATGGCCTTTGCAAGCGCGCCGGGCTGCGCGAGAGGCGAGCGCTCGGGCTGCACAAGGGGAAAATGCGCGAGCGCAATGCCAAGAGAGCGCAGGAGTTTTTCAGGCAGCCCGCCGGGATACTGCCCCTTTTCCCTGTCAACAAGAACAAGTGAGAGAAGCTCGGAAGGCCTTGCGCCGGGCGCGTCCGCCAGGAGCGGACGCAGCAGGGCCTCTATCTGGCAGGCCAGAGAACAGCCGAGGAGTTCGGGGTCCTCTCCCAGGTTGGGGATGAATATTTTGGAGCCCGGACAGGCGGCCACGGCCCGGCCCACGCCGCGAGGCAGGAGGTTGGCGACAAGGCTGGAATAGAAGCTCCCCACAGGGTAGCAGATGCAGGCGGCGCTGCGGATGAGCCTTGCAATGCCCGAAGAAAGGGACGGGGTGACCGGGACAAGGGAGTCTTCCGCGCCAACGAGCCAGATGTCGGCGATGGGCGAGTCTATGGCCGGGCCGTCTTTGCCGGTGAACTGGTGCTGGCCTACAAGCACCTTGCCGGAGGCAAGGCGCACCGCAAGGTGGAGCGAATCTTCAACAATGGGGCGCACAAGGCCCTTTGCCCGCACAAGACGGGAAAAGAGCGCAAGCGTAGGGCCAAGGCGGCGTCCTTTATGCAGATAGCCCCCCGTCAGTATGAGATTGCCCACGCTGGCCCCGGCCAGAGGGAAATCCGCAGGCATGTGCAGGGCGAACCAGCCAAGATGCTCGCGAATGATGGTCTTTGCCGGTTCGGGAACCTGGCGCAGCAGGGGGTGGCTGCCCCGCACAAGCCGGATCAGCTCCCCCAGCAGGGCTTTGGGGGAATCATCCTTTGGCAGCCGGTAGCTAAAAAGGGTGAATATTTCCGGGTTGCCCTCGCGCCCTGGTTCGGCAAGGGCCATAACGCGCGAGCGGGCGTCCCCCACTGCAGGCATGGAAAAGGCCTTGCGCAGGCTGGCAGAACTGCCCCCGGAATCAAAGGGCGTGACAAGGTGCACGGTAGTCCGGGTGCTTCGGGCCAGTTCGCGGGAGCTTTCGCGCAAGGCGGAGCCGCCGCTGAAAAAAAGAATGCGCGGGCCGGGCGGGCCTTGCCCGGCAGATTCGCTCGAGACAGACAGGGAGGGGGAAAGCATGTCGCTTTGTATCCGCTCGCTGCGGCTCTGTCCAGAAGGCGCTTCAACTGTCCCAAAATCCGCCGCAGAACTCCGCCCTTCGGACTCTTCTGATAAAGGCCGCCTTTTGCCAGGGCGGGTTCCGCCCCAGGGAATTTTTTCGGCATGACAAAGAACAGGAACAAATACTTTTACAAAAAACAGCCGCTCCCGAGGCGGAACCCGGAGACAGCCTTACTGCTTTTTGCGGAAAAGAATAGCTGGAAGAAACCTGTAGTCCGCTCTTTTTTTATTGCCATAAGCTGCAATGCTACAGGCATTATATTGGAATCATTATATTAAATTTTGCAATCTCAAAAGCGAAAAAGAGCCTGTTTTTGCCCTTGCGCAGCGATAAGGGGCTGGAAAAAGCCCTTTTGAGCTGACCCTTGTTATGATATGAGAAAAGCTTCTGTGTTTGGCAAACCGGCTGCAAGGCCCGCTGCGCAAGAACAATGCCTGTTTTTGCCCGGCGCACTATTCAAGGAAGAGTATGGGACCTGGAGATCGTCTTGTCAGGGGAATTCTTATCGGCGGTGCCCTGGGTGCCTTCAGCGCCATTTTCGGTCTGACGGAAAATATGTTTATTGCCGTTGGTATGGGTGCTGCCGCCGGTTTTCTCGCCGGGCTCACGCATGCGATGCTGGATAAGAAACGCAAGCCTTAGGGCTGTTTCCAAAGGCCTTTTGCCTTGTTTAAAAAGTATCACATCGTCATATTCAAGGACCGCGAAGGCGGTTCCCGCAACCTGCGGATCAGGGGCTGGCTCGGCCTCTCCTTTTTTCTGTTGCTGTTCGGGCTTGCCGGTCTGTGCGTTTTTCTCTGGGGTTTTTATACCAGGTCCGGGGTTCTGGAAGCGGAACTGGAAGAGGCGCACAAGATCATCCGTTCGCACGACAGTCAGGTCGTCAGCCTGCTTGGCAAGCTGCGCAGCCTGGAGCAGGATCTTTCCCGTGTGCGGCAGTTTGACTCCAAGCTTCGCGTGCTCATGAACGTGGACAAAGACCCCGCCGATGCCTCGGCTGAAGCCGAGGCCGAAGCCGCCGCAGCGGAAGGAACGCCGGTTGCGGCACCCGGCATGGAGGGGAGCCGCCCCATCCTTTTTTCGCGGCATCGCGAACTCTTCCTGATGCGCCTGCACTCCCTGGTGGACGATCTGGCGGGGAACGTGAGAACCGAAGAAGTGGACCAGCAGACCCTGGCCGGGCTTTTGCTTGAAAATAAAGACTCCCTGCTTTCCACCCCGTCCATCTGGCCCGCCAAAGGCTTTGTCACCTCCGGTTTCGGACGGCGGCGCGCCCCCCTTGCCGGGGGCACCACCATGCACAAGGGCCTGGATATTTCCAACCGGGTGGGCACGCCCATCCGCTCACCGGCCCGTGGGGCGGTCACTTTTTCCGGGCCTGACGGCGCATACGGCATCTGCATTATTGTGGATCACGGCAACGGCATAGCAACCCGCTACGGGCATTTGCAAAAAACCCTGGTCAAGCCGGGCGACTACGTGCAGCGGGGGGATGTGATCGGCGCACTCGGCAATACCGGGCGCAGCACCGGCCCGCACCTGCACTATGAGGTCATCCTTAATGGTACGCCGGTGAATCCCATGCGCTACATCTTAAACTAGGAAAACGCTGAGTTTTTTCCTTTGGCAAGGCACGAGGGAATTTCCTGATGGGGGCTGGACTCTTTGGTCCTGCCCCCGGAGGGAAAACCCGAGCAACGCAGCCAAAGGGAAATAAATCAGCGTTTTTTAAGGCAGCAAAGTTACAACTGTCGGCATAATCGGCGTACCGCCGAGCAAATCCCCGCCCCTGCCCGTACCGCCCCTTCTCGTCAGGGCCGCTATTTCCCTGTTCATGGGCAGGGTAACGGTGGACATGGCCAGCACCTCCCGGTTTTTTGTGCGCACCATACGGATGTTGAAGCGCACATGGTCGAGCGCCACCGTATAGGTGCCCGCGATAATGGCGGTGCTGGTCACCTTGCGGTTGCCGAGCAGCCGCTCTTCCCTGGTCAGGAGCATTTCGCCTGTTGCTGGCTCGGAGAGAATATCCGCGCCTTTTCGGATTTCAAGCACCGTATACCCGGCCTGCACGAACCAGCGGGCGACTTCTTCCTGCATTTGACGGGCCAGGGCATTGGAGACCGTCAGATCGCCGTTGTCCACAGGCGTGGTGACGCACAGGGAAATGCCCTTGGCGGGTGTTTCATCCTGGCCGAGCCGGGCAAGGGCCTGGCGATCCATTTCCCGCCCTGCGGCCGAGGCCGCCTGGGGCACGGTTGCGGCAAAGGCGTGGGGGACGCAGCAAAAAAGGGCGAGTCCCCATAAAAGCATCCGGAGGGCAAGGACGGGGCCTGGCCGGAAGATGCTGCGGATTGCGATAGTGTTCATAAAAAAGCTCACCGTTCTGTGTGTATCATGGCATCCACGCTTTTGAGTTCGTGCTGCACTCTGCCGCGCATATGGGGGTCGCTGTTGGAGGCCAGGGCCATAAGCAGGTGTTCCCTGGCCAGTTCATAGCGGCCCTGTCCCGCGTAGTCGCGCCCGACCTGCAAATGCCAGAGGGTGTTGGCGTTGTGCAGGGGCGCGGGTTTTGTCCTCGGGTCCGGCTCCTTGCTTGCGCAACCGAGCAGAAGCAGGGCCAAAAGTGCTATGCCTGAGAGCTGTTTCATCAGTGTATATCCTCACCCCGATCTATAGCCGTCAGCTTTTCCTTTGGCAGCGGCGGGTGCATGGCGGTATCAAAGTCGCGAATCCGCATTGTACCATCGGCAAAGCTCATGCCTGTGCCCTTTTTGCCGCTCGCGCCTTTTTTGGATCGTGCGCCCAGCATGGCCAGAATGGTCGGGTTGGACTCAATTACCAGGTTTGCGGTGCGGATCACCCGGCCATCCTGCGGCCTGATCAGGCGCGCGTTCACAAATACCGCGTTGGCGGCCTGCGCGTATGTGCCCGCTATGAGCACCGCGCCGCCGGACTTCGTTGAAATGGCACCGAGCTCGCGCGAAAGGGCGAACTCTCCCGCCTTTTCCTTGGGCTGGATATTGCCGGACATTCTGTATTCCCGCACGGGATAGCCGCGCTGGTTCAACTCGTAAAAAAGCTGCTCTCCGATAAGTCTGCCAAAGGCTGAGGTTTCATTGAAGTTGTTCAGATTGACGAAAGAGGTGGGCAGAGCGACAAGCCCCTGCAAGGAGCAATCGCGCATGTCCGCCACCAACTGGTCGCCAAGTTCGCGCACCTTGAGCTTGAGTTCGCGCGCATCGGCATAGTCCGGGTCCGGGGCGGTGAATTTCACCCCCTCGATCCTTTGAGACTTTGTCTTGGGCCGCTCCTTGGCGCTATGAACAAAGTCTTTGTCCGACACCTTGGAGGAGCAGGCGGCAAGCGCGATCGGCAAGAGGATCGCTATATAAAGAAGAAGAGCGGGGCTTCGCATCTGGGGCTCCTGCGCCATAAAAAACGTTCACGCCTGCCGCAGTGGCAGCGTGCGTATAGGGCTTATCGGCAGAATGTGTGAGAGCATTAGGCGGTGTCGGCTACTCACTCCTTTTCCAGGACCGCATGGCGGACAAGGGCATGCAGGGCGCGAAAATGGCAAGAAAGACGAAATCGCCGGGGCCATCGTTTCTCGTTTCGTGCGGCGTCTTCGGCGGCACATACAGGGCCGCGCCCTTGCTCAGGCGAAAGGCCGTGCCCGCGCATATGACCGTCCCCTCGCCTTCAAGGCAGTAGTACAGTTCGACTTCATGCTCGTGCTCATGGAGCGGTCCCAGCTCTCCGGGCGGAAAGCGGACCTCGGCCATGCTCATGTGCGCGCCCGGCACATCAGCCGCGTCAAAATAGACGGCGGCAAGACGTTTGCCGGGTTCCGGGGCCTTGCGTTCCACGCGTTCTTCCCTGGTAAAAAGAAACATGTTGCCCTCCTTATACTGGGTGTTGTCTGTCTTTCTTCCACTCCTGCCGCCGGGTCGAGTGACTTTTACCGGGCCGCAGGGTAGGGTGGGACAACTATACAAGGAGAAGAGCGCGATGAAAACACCAAGCCTGCTATTGGCCCTTGTCTTGAGCCTTGTTGTCGCCCTGCCGGTCGGGGCAGCGGCTCCGACTGAGGCCCACTCCCTGCCCGCCCCGCGGATGAGCGGCGGCATGCCCTTGATGGACGCCCTGAAAGCGCGGCAGACGACCCGATCCTTCAGCGACAAGCCCATTTCGGAGCAAGCCTTGAGCGATCTCTTGTGGGCGAGTTGGGGCATCAACAGGGAAAACGGCAAAAGAACCGCCCCTACAGCCAGAAATTCCCAGGAAGTGCAGCTCTATGTGGTCAGGCAGGACGGCGTGTGGCTCTATGAGGCCGAGAAGAACGCGCTCATACCCTGCTTGAAGGAAGATGTCAGAAGCGTGTTCAGGGGCGCGCCGCTGACCCTGCTTGTGGCAACGCCGGAAAAGGACCCCTGGGGCGGCTTTCACGCGGGCAGTGTGACGCAGAACGCCGCCCTGTTCTGCGCCTCAGTCGGCCTTGGCAATGTGGTCAAGGGTTCGGAGACGAACAGGCTGGAGGGCAAACTCAGGCTGCCTGCGGGCTACAGCATTCGTATTGTGCAGTCCATCGGCTGGCCCGAGCGCTAGGCGGTGTCGTCACGAGTGTCTTTTTGCC
>DBDO01000124.1:6207-6926 GCA_002293605.1 Desulfovibrionaceae bacterium UBA930 | reverse complement strand
GCATCTAAAGGGTGAGGGACAGGCCGCGTAAAACAGGGCCGTCATGAGAGAAAGGTTCGCTCTCCGGCAAGGAAGTCGGGCCTTTTATGAAGGGAGTGCTCTTTGCGGCGCTCGTCCGGAAGAAAAGGCGGAATATACCACAGCCGGGAGCAGAAGAACAGGACCGCGCACAGCGCTCATCGCCCTTCCTGAAACTGTCCCCGGAGTGTGCTGGCATCGATGTTGCCTGGAGCCTAAATGCTGTATCATGTTGTTCTCTCAAGGTAAATCATAATTTATCCTAGTGTTTTTCATGACTTTTCTAAAAATGCTTCTCCAAGCAGGATAAATGTGCTCCGGAGAATTGCCAATCGGACTGGAAAGCTGTACCATTGCCCCCGCTGTGGGGATATTTTCAACGAATGTCCCAAGGGGAATATGCTGTCTTCAGTCCGGCTTCTCGCCAGGGGCCTACCCGCCCCTGCCTGCGCCGGAACATATAATTGTAGAGGGTTTGTGAGCATTTATATGCATTGATAATGAATTTCGCCTGTCGTCAGGCGCGGCCTCATTATAGTCATAAAACCACATTCACCTGCCGTTGGACGCGCCGCCAGAGCATTTTGACTTTCATCAGCATATGATGGGATAAATACTCTGACCTTGTGGGGCAAAGCCTTGCAAGGTCTGCGGGATTTGTCCGGGTGAGCTTTGCTTGCCCCTGGGGACAATC
Organism: Desulfovibrionaceae bacterium UBA930; assembly: GCA_002293605.1. Lineage (GTDB taxonomy): Bacteria > Desulfobacterota > Desulfovibrionia > Desulfovibrionales > Desulfovibrionaceae > Frigididesulfovibrio. The sequence continues at coordinate 6,214 of DBDO01000124.1, read as the reverse complement.
TCAAGGC
>DBDO01000124.1:0-6077 GCA_002293605.1 Desulfovibrionaceae bacterium UBA930 | reverse complement strand
TACAGGCTGAAAGAGAGGACAGTTATGTCGATATCCCTACTGGCTTTGGTTGCTCTGATTCCTATTCTCGTAGCCCTAGTGCTCATGGTCGGCTTGCGCATGGGCGCAATGAAGGCCATGCCCATTGCCTGGCTTACCTGCGCGGCGGGTGCCGTTTTCGTGTGGAACCTGCCTGTACAGTATGTAGCGGCCCTGAGCATACAGGGCGCTATCAGCGCGGTTGGCGTGCTGATCATCGTATTCGGCGCTCTGCTCATCTTGCACACCCTGCAATATTCCGGCGGGATGGAAACCATCCAGTACGGTATGCAGGGCGTGAGCAAAGACATGCGGATTCAGGCGATCATCATCGGCTACATGTTCGGTGCCTTTATTGAAGGCGCAGCCGGTTTCGGCACCCCTGCTGCCCTTGCCGCGCCCCTGCTGCTTTCTCTGGGCTTTCCCCCTCTGGCGGCGGCGGTTCTCTGCCTTGTGTTCAACTCCTTCCCGGTGACCTTTGGCGCGGTCGGCACCCCGATCATCGTGGGTTTTGGCGCTTCCATTAAAACTGTGGTTGAAGCCGCCGTAACGCAGGGCGCGTTCCAGTCCATGGACGCCTTTTTCAAAATCATTGGCGAAACCGTGACCCTGATGCACGGGCCCATGGCCTTTATTCTGCCCATTTTCACGCTCGGCTTTATCACCCGCTTCTTCGGCCCCTCCCGTTCCTGGATGGACGGCTTCAGAGCGTGGAAGTTCTGCCTGTTTGCCGGTGTGGCCTTTGTGGTGCCCTATCTCTTCCTGGCCTGGTTTGTCGGTCCTGAACTGCCCTCCCTGGTAGGCGGCCTGATCGGTCTTGGCATCATTATCACCGGTGCCAAGCGTGGTTTCTGCGTACCCAAGGATGTCTGGACCTTTGGCGATCCTTCCAAATGGGAAAAGGACTGGACCGGCGAGATAGACTTTGCCGGCAAGACCGAGTTCAAGCCCCACATGAGCCAGTTCATGGCCTGGCTGCCTTATGTGATCATCGGTGCCATTCTCGTGCTCACCCGTATTGACGGGCTCGGCCTCAAGGGCTGGCTGAACGCCAACGGCGTGGTGTCCTTCACCGGTATTCTCGGCTTCCCGAACGTCAACGAGAGCCTCAAGCTGCTCTACCTGCCCGGCACCATTCCCTTCATTCTGGTGGCCCTGCTGACCATTCTGCTGCACAAGATGCCTACGGAAAAGGCTGTGCGCGCCTGGAAAGAGACCACCGTGAAGATGAAGGCGGCCACGATTTCCCTGATCGCCTCCGTGGCCCTGGTAAAAATCTACCAGGGTTCCGGCTTTGACCCGGCCCTTGCCGAAGCCGTCAAGGCGGGCAGCGCTACCTTCCTGCCCTCCATGCCCCTGGCTATGGCTACCGCCATGGCTGGCATGCTCGGTTCCATCTGGCCTTTGTTCGCCTCCTACGTGGGTGGTCTTGGGGCCTTCATCACCGGTTCCAACACGGTTTCCGACATGCTCTTCGGCATGTTCCAGTGGGATATCGCCGGTCAGCTGAACCTGCCCCGCACGGTTATTATAGCCGCTCAGGGCGCGGGCGGTGCCATGGGCAACATGATATGCATTCACAATATCGTGGCCGCCTGTACTGTTGTGGGCCTGGTCAACCGCGAAGGGGACATCCTCAAGCGCACCTTCTGGCCCTTCCTGCTGTATGGCGTGGTTGTGGGCATTGTTGCCTACCTGCTCATCGGCCTTGGCTATTCGAATTTTTAAGGTATAAGGCATACGCCGCCATGACCTTTGCGGTCATGGCGGCCTTTTTCTCTGTTCCGGCAGTTTTCCCTTCGCTCTACCGGAAGGAAGACTCTATTACAAAAGAGGCATTGTATGGCTATCAGTCCCGCTCTTGGCAAAGAGTTCATGGATATCGTTGGCAAGGATAACGTGCTGACCGAGGAAACCGACCGTCAGGCCTATTCCTATGACGCTGCGGTGCTTTCCCCCGTGGTTCCCGCCCTTGTCGTCATTCCGACAAATCAGGAGGAACTTGGCAAGGTGGTCAAGCTGGCCTATGAAAACGGCCTGCCCATCACCGTGCGCGGTTCCGGCACCAACCTCTCGGGAGCGAGCATTCCGGAAGAGGGCGATGGAATCGTCATCCTCACCAACAGGTTGAACAAAATTCTGGAAATTAACCAGGAAGACCTCTACGCAGTGGTGGAACCGGGCGTCATCACCGCCCAGTTCGCGGCTGCCGTGGCCCAGCGCGGCCTGTTTTACCCGCCGGATCCGGGTTCCCAGGGCGTATCTACCCTGGGCGGCAACGTTGCCCTGAACGCGGGCGGTTTGCGCGGCCTGAAGTACGGCGTGACCAAAGACTATATCATGGGCATGGAAATTTTCGATTACCGGGGCGAGCTTATCAAGTCCGGTTCGCGCACTGTCAAGTACGTCACCGGCTACAACATGCCCGCCCTGATGGCCGCTTCCGAAGGCACGCTTGGCGTGTTCTCCAACCTTATCATCAAGCTTGTGCCGCCGCCCAAGGCCGCCAAAGCCATGATGGCCGTGTTCGATGACATTAACCAGGCCTCGGAAACTGTGGCCAGCATCATTGCCGCGCACATCATTCCCTGCACGCTGGAACTTCTGGACAAGAACTGTATCAAGTATGTGGAGGCGGACGCCAAAATCGGTCTGCCTGTTGAAGCCGGGGGGATTTTGCTGATCGAGGTTGACGGCGGACATGCGCAGATGGTGGAGGAAGACGCCGCCAAGGTCATGGAAATCTGCAAAAAATGCGGCTGCTCCGATATTCGCATCGCCAGCAATGAAGAAGAGAAGAACAAAATATGGGCCGCGCGCCGCAACGCCCTGCCTGCGCTCGCACGGGCCAGGCCGACCACCGTGCTGGAAGACGCCACTGTGCCGCGTTCTCAGATTCCGGCCATGATCAAGGCGGTCAACGAAATCGCCAAAAAATACCGCCTGGAAGTCGGCACCTTTGGTCATGCCGGGGACGGTAACCTGCACCCGACCATTCTGTGCGACCGCAGGGACAAGGAAGAGTTCCACCGTGTGGAACAGGCAGTGGACGAAATCTTTGACGTGGCCTTGCGGCTTAAGGGTACGCTTTCCGGCGAGCATGGTATTGGCATGGCCAAGGCTAAATGGATGGAAAAAGAAACCAACCGGGCCACGATCGAGTTCGCCAAAAATCTGCGCCGAGCCCTGGACCCCAAAATGCTCTTTAATGCCGGCAAAAAGTTTGTGTAGGAGGATGCCATGTCTGATGCCGCACAAACGGTAAACGCCGCAGGCCAAGCCCCGCAGGATGTTCGGGAATTGGCTGCCGCACTTATGGAGATTGATGATCTGCTGGTTTCGTGCATGCGTTGCGGCTTTTGCATGGGGGTATGCCCGGTTTTCGGGGCCACCATGAAAGAGGCGGACGTAACGCGCGGAAAAATCGCCCTGCTTGAAAACCTGGCCCATGAAATGATCGCGGATGCGAAGGGCGTGAATGAAAAGCTCAACCGCTGCCTGCTTTGCGGCTCCTGCCAGGCCAACTGTCCCTCGGGCGTGAAGATTATGGACATCTTCCTGCGCGCCCGCTCCATCGTGATTGAATACATGGGGCTGTCGCCGGTCAAGAAGTTCATTTTCCGGGCCTTGTTGGTTCGCCCGAAACTCTTTAACGGGCTACTCGACCTTTCCGGCAAATTCCAGAGCCTTTTCCTGAAAGACGCAAGTAAGGTCGTGGGAACCTCCTGCGCCCCGCTGCTGAATCCTCTTATAGGGGATCGCCACTTCCCTGCTCTGGCCAAGGAGTCCTTTCACGCTGTACTGCCCTCGCTCAACAGCCCGGCAGGAAAGAGCGGCCTGAAAGTCGCCTTTTTCCCCGGTTGCGTTGCGGACAAGATCTTCCCGAACGTGGCACACGCCTCGATCAAGGTCCTGCAAAAGCACGGCGTGGGCATCTACATGCCTGAAGGTCTGGTCTGCTGCGGCATTCCGGCGCTTGCCTCGGGCGACAGGGCGAGCTATGACGCGCTTCTGAGGCAGAACCTCAAGCTCTTTGCAGCAGGAAGCTTTGATTACCTAATTACGCCTTGCGCCACCTGCACGGCCACCTTCAAGGAAATCTGGCCCAAGCTGACGGAAAAATACAGCTTTGTGGAGCGGGAGCAAATCAAAAAACTCCACGACAAAACCCTGGACATCACCCAGTTTCTTGTGGATGTGCTCAAGGTGGAACTGTCCGAGCCGGAAAACAGCGGCAAGCGCATCACCTACCATGATTCCTGCCACATGAAGAAATCCCTGGGCCTTGTCGCACAGCCGCGTAAGATTCTGAAGAGTCTGCCGGGCTGCCAGTTGGTGGAAATGCCGGAAGCGGACCGCTGCTGCGGAAGCGGCGGCAGCTTCACCCTGGCCCATTACGATCTCTCTAAACAGATCGGACAGCGCAAGCGTGATAATATCGTGTCCGTGAAACCGGACATGGTGGCAGTCGGCTGCCCGGCCTGCATGATGCAGATGATGGATATGCTGTCGCACAATAATGACGCCATTCCGGTAAAGCACGTCATTGAACTCTATGCCGACAGCCTGAGCTAGTATCCTGTAGCAGTTTTAAGAGTTACAGAGTACTCAGACCTGTTTCTCAATGATCCTCCGGGGAGGCTCTGCCTCCCCGGCCCCCTCTTTGCTATCCCAGATTCGGCATTTCATGCTTTCTCCATGCCTGGAAGAAAGTCACCTAACTGACCTGCTTTGCTAATGGGGCAGTATACCTATCCTTCTGCAATGTATGCTTACTTTTCGCCAGCAATAGTTGATATTGTGGGCTATCATCTGAACAGCGTCAGCCGGTGGATTCGGGAATTTGAACGGGATAATCGACTTGAGGGGCAAGCGCGAGGCCATCGGGCCTCTATTTTTTCCGCAGCTGAATACAAAGAGATTATTGAGCTTATTGCCAAACAGCCGGACATTACCTTGCTGGAACTGCACTCGCACTTCGCGAAAGATTGCTCCTTGAATGCGATTCACAAGCTATTAAAAAAACTTGGCTTTGTAGTCAAAAAAAAGCTGCGGGCAAGCGGAAAAAAACGCGGGAGCATAGTCCGGGCAGAGCAGCGTTTTAAGTAAAGAAAGATTCTTAAGAAACACGTAGTTATTGCATTTGGCAAGGCACTCGGGAGGGGGAAAATCGAGCGATGCAGCCAAAGGGAATAAATCAGCCTTGCCTTAAAAAGGGGTGAGCCGAGGCGCTGTTAGGCGGTGCGTGCTTTTTCCAGATGCACAAGCAGGTTTGCCAGCCCGCATTTTTGCAGCCCTTTATAGATGGCAAGCGGGCTCCACTTTCGGGATTCAAACCACTGTTCCAACATAACATGATAGGTGATCGGGGCGAGTAAGGCGCTATGGGCAATGCCAAATTTTACTTTGAATCCGGCCTCAAGCGCCTGCTGCCGCAGGCTCCCGAAAGACGGAAGCCCAATGTGTTCCTCCATATGCTGGCGGATATTGGAGCGGTGCGGCGTACGGATAATGTATTTTCCTCCAGGATTCAAGGCGTGCAGAACAGAGCGCAGGTGAGCGGGTTGTTCTGCATATGGCAGATGCTCAAAAAAATCTGTTGAAAAGGCCATATCAAAATCAGCTACTGAAATGGCGCAGGCATCCATTGTATGAAATATCACGTTTGACAGGCCCAGCTTTTGGGTCAGCGCGCCGCCAGCCTGCAACGCATCGCTTTTCAGGTCGATACCAACCACCTCGATCCCTTGCAGCGCAAAGAAAATAGCCAGAGCTCCGTAGCCGCACCCGATATCCAGAACCCGGGCCGGTCTGGCGCGTAGTATAGATTTTACTACCGGAGACATTTTGTTGGAGCGGGTCTGCCTGAGCAGGGTGATCAGATTGCCGTGAAGATGCTTGGCTTCGTGGGAAGGGGCATTTTTCTGGAGTGAGAGTATTTGCTGAAGGTACGGATCAAAGGACATAGCTGCGGTACTCCATAAAGAAAAACGCATGGCTTTGGACAGGGTGTATTACCGTAATCCGCAATCTGCGGCAAGCATTTTTAGTTGGTTAGG
>DBDO01000165.1:9948-10911 GCA_002293605.1 Desulfovibrionaceae bacterium UBA930 | reverse complement strand
GATGCGGACTACCCCTTTGTGCTGACCACGGGCCGCGTGATCGACCACTGGCACACGGCCACCATGACGGGAAAGGTGCCGGAACTCCAAAAGGCCTTCCCCTCCGCTTTTGTGGAAATAAACCCAAAGGATGCGGAAAAGCTGAAGATCAAAAACGGGGATACGGTCATGCTGGAAACCCGGCGCGACAAAATGACCTTCCCCGCGCGTATCACTGATACCTGCATGCCGGGCCTGGTCTTCTGCCCCTTCTTTGATAAAAACAAACTGGTGAACCGCCTGTTCCACGATGCCGTTGACGCGGCCTCCAAAGAGCCGGAATACAAAATCTGCGCCACCAAGGTGTACAAACAGGCCTAACCGTTCCCGGCAGGGGCTCTGCTCCTGAATCCCGCCAGAGGGTTCTGCCCTCTGGACTCCCGCAAGGGGACAAGTCCCCTTGACCCCATTCCCCGGCAAACGGCGCTTTGCGCCGTTTGCCGGAAATTGCGGGTTCCAAGGACCAGAGCCCCTTGGCGGAGTGGGGAGCGGAGCCTCACAAAAATAAAACTTACCAGCTAACTGTGGGGGGCTTCTGCCTCCCACAGGTTTTCCCCAAACGGTGCAGACGCTTTTCGCGTAGTATACAGGAAGAACATATGGCAATACTGGGTTTTCTCACGCACACGCTGCCCGAGCATTGTGAAGCGGTTGAAGCGGCTATTTCAGGCATGCCGGAAATGACCACCTATGGCGTGCACCACGGCTGTTATGTGGTGGCTGTCGCCGAAGCGCCTCGGCATGCGCTGGAGGCCACGCTGGCCAAGGTGCACCGTCTTGAGGGCGTACTGACGACCTATGTGACCTCAATGACGGTGGAGGATGAGATGCTTCCTCCGGACGCTTAGGCAAGCCAACACATGCTTTTCACGAATCAACAACTATGAACAGCTTTCTCCGCCCGCCGGGCGTTGTCTCGGAAAA
>DBDO01000165.1:6945-9875 GCA_002293605.1 Desulfovibrionaceae bacterium UBA930 | reverse complement strand
TTTCACCGCAAAAGTCCCTGCTTTCTCTGCATGAAGTGCAGCGCCATCTGCCCCACCGGGGCCTTGCGCGACGTATTCATGCGAGATTCCGGCATGGGTATGGCCCATTTGAATATCAAGCAATGCGTGGACTACCAGAAGCAGAGCGGCATTATGTGCTGGACCTGCTTTGAGCGCTGCCCTATGAAGGGTGCGGCCATTATCCTGAAAAACGGCTATATGCCGCAGGTGACCGAAAACTGCGTAGGCTGCGGCGTGTGCGAGTATGTATGCCCGGTACGGGCCATCACCGTGACGCCGACCCGTCACAGAAAGGACAAGGGCTCCGCCGATGGGGGGACAAAATGACGCTGGCCCGCCTGCGCTCCATAGCCTTCTGGCGCCGCCTGATCCAAACGGGCGTGCTCCTGGCCTTTGTCTTCATTCCCCTTGCGAACAAGGCGGGTCTGCACGCCCTTTCGGGAAACTTTCTTTCCTTTAACGCAGCCGGGCTCCCCCTGGCCGACCCCCTGGCCTGTCTGCAAGTGTTTGCCGGGGTGTTCTCTGGCACCTCGTCCATGCTTGTCGGAGCCGGGCTGGTACTCTTGCTCGCCCTGCTGCTGGGGCCGGTCTTCTGCGCCTGGATTTGCCCTTACGGACTGCTGTCCGAACTGACATCTGCCGCTTTTCGCAAAGCGCCGCCCCCGAAGGAAGCGGAAAAACGCAAGAAGGTGATCACTGCGCGGCCCTTTGGCCTCAAGCTGCTGATCGTCTGCCTCGGCCTTGCGGGCATCGTGCTTTTCGCCCCAATGCCTCTGCTCAACCAGCTTTCCATGCCGGGCTGGTATTCGCGCCTCATGCAGCATGCCGTGCTTTATGGACAGATTCTGTGGGGCGGGGTTGCCCTGATCGGGCTCGTGCTGCTGGCAGAAGGCGTAGCGGGCAAACGCCTTTGGTGCCGCTGGCTCTGCCCGCAATCCGTGCTCATCTCGCTGGCCGGAAACATTCTGCCGCAGCGCCTCCAGGTGCGCTTTACGCGCAAGGCCTGCACCTGCCCCGCCTCTGACAGGCCCTGCCTCGCAGCCTGCTCCCTGGCCCTGAATCCCAGGAAAATAACAACAGCGCAAAGCCTGCAATGTACCAACTGCGGCGATTGTATAGAGGCCTGTTCCCTGCGGGGCAAAGCCCTGGATTTCGGATTCGGAAAGAAAGAATAATATGACGGCCCCCTTCTTTTTTCTGCACCTTCCAAGAACAGCAGGCACAACCCTGGACGCCGTTCTGGAGAGCAATTTCTCCCCTGGGGAAGTACTGCGTATTTATACCAGAGAGGAGTATGCCGCGCACAGGCATATGAGCGAGGAGCAACTGCGGCCAATCCGCCTTATCACCGGACATCTGCTGCTCGAAAGGCTCAATCCCCCTGCCATTTACGGGCGGGAGGTCCGGGCCTTTACCTTTTTGCGCGAACCTGTGGCCCGCCTTGTTTCCGAATATGATTTTCTGCGTTCCTGGAAGGAGAATCACCTGTATTCTCTGTTAAACGAACAAGGCATTTCCTTTGCCGAATATGTGAGCAGCACCCATAAGAGCCTGTTTTACCGGGGCAAAAACTTCATGACCCGCATGCTGTCCGGCACGGCCTTTCAAGATGAGCCCTATCCTGAAGAAGCCCTGCAAAGGGCAAAAGAAAATCTGGAGCGACATTTTTCCTTTGTCGGCCTGCAAGAACGCTTTATGGAAAGCCTGATTATGCTTGGCGATGTTCTCGGCCTTGCCAATCTGCTGCATGAAAAACGCAACGCCCTTGCCCCGGAAGGCAAAACCCTTTTGCAGGAGGATGAGGTCGCCCTTGTCCGCCACTTGAATCAGGCCGATATTGAACTCTACGACTTTGCGGCGGATTTGTTCGAAAAACGGGTCCAGGCTCTTGGCCCCGGCTTTGCACAACGGCTAAAGCGCTTCAGCTTTTTAAACGCAAAGTTTCAAAAAGTGTCTGCCCTGCTCTCCGAACGCGCGGGCTACGCCGGACATGGCGGCATCCTGCTGCCGAAAGAAGGCTTGTGGTGATGCAGATACCTGTTGCTGACCATAATGTCAGGGCGTACTCTTCTCATAAAGGAGCACAGTATGAACGATATTCGCACACGCGCGAAAGAGCGCATGAAAGGGGCCTGCCGTGTATGCCCGGTCTGCGATGGCCGCGCCTGCGCCGGGGAGGTTCCGGGCATGGGGGGCCTTGGCACGGCCGCTGCCTTTAAAGACAATGTGAGGGCTCTGGCGGACATCTCTCTGAACATGCGGCTCATCCACGAAGTCCGGGAGCCGCATACGGAACAGTCCTGGCTGGGCCTGCGCCTGTCCATGCCGCTCGCGGCCTCCCCCATAGCCGGCATGTTCAATTTCAATAATGCCCTTACGGAAGACGAATACGCGCAGAGCGTTCTTGAAGGCTGCCTTGCGGCAGGGGTCATAGGCTGCACGGGAGATGGCGTGCCCCCGGCCATTATCGATGCCGCGCTCGATGGCATTGTGGCCGTAAAGGGGCATGGCATCCCCTTTATCAAGCCCTGGGAAAGCAAGGAACTTGACGAAAAACTCTACCGCTGCCTGGCCTCGGGCTGTTCAATCATGGGCATGGATATCGATGCCGCAGGGCTGATTACCCTGAGCAAAATGGGCCGCCCGGTAGGACCGAAATCCGTGCGGGAGCTCATGCGTCTTGTGGACAACGTCCACTCGGCAGGGGTAAAATTTCTGATCAAAGGCGTCATGACGGTTGAGGACGCCCTGCTCGCCGCCGAAGCCGGGGCCGATGGCATTGTGGTTTCAAACCACGGGGGCCGGGTCTTTGCCGCAGCTCCGGGTACGGCCCGCGTGCTTCCGGCCATTGCCAGGGCGGTGCGGCCGCAGCTTTCAGTAATGGTTGACGGAGGCGTGCGCAGCGGTTC
>DBDO01000165.1:205-6898 GCA_002293605.1 Desulfovibrionaceae bacterium UBA930 | reverse complement strand
CGCGCCTGCCTGGAAAACTTCCGGGGGGAACTCATCCAGACTATGATTCTCACTGGCTGCAAGGATATAGCCTCTATCTCCTCCGCAGCCCTGTATAAACAATAAGCGCATGCTCTTCGTCATTATTTCCTGCCTGCTGCCCGTATTCGGGATTATGCTGGCTGGCTGTTTTGCGGCCCTGCGCGGTCTGTTGCCCGCGAACGCAGTACACTGCCTCAATCAGTATGTTTACTGGATAGCGCTACCCTCCCTGTTTTTCTCCCAACTGGCCCTGATGGAGACAGGGCAGCTCTGCGCAGGGCTTTTTCTCGGTCTGTACGCCGGGCTGCTGGCGGCCTATCTGCCCTGCTTCTTTCTGCTCCGCATCGTCAAGAGAGAAGACGCCGCGCGTGCTACAATAGCCGCGTGCATGGCCACCTTTCCCAATGTCATGTTTATGGGCCTGCCCATCGTCTCTTTTCTGCTGCCCGGCGATGCAAGCGCGCCGCTCATCGTAAGCCTGGCCGCCCTTTTGTACCTGCCGGACATGCTGTATACGGACACGCTGCTGGAAATGCTCGGGCACAGAGGGAAAAAGCGCGCCGAGATACTGCGTTCGCTCGGCAGATCCATAACGCATAACCCCTCCCTTGTCGCTCCGGCCCTCGGCCTGCTCATCAACCTGTGCGGCCTTACGCCGCCCGCCTTTCTCACCGCCATGACCAGCATGCTGGGCGGCACTGCCGCGCCTTGCGCCCTGTTCGCCATGGGTATGGCCCTGCACGCGGAGCTCGCCAGGACCCGATCTTTTCCCAAAGGCTGCTTCATACGCCAACTGCCGCTACAACTGACAAAACTCTGCCTGATGCCCCTTTTTACCTTTATGGCTCTGAGCCTGTTCGGTATTTCCGGCATTCCCCTGGGCGTTGCCACCCTCTGCTCCGGCATGCCTTCAGCTGTTGCAGTCAATGTACTCGCAGAAAGACACCAGGCAGCGGCAAGGGATACAGCGCTCGGCATCTGTCTGAATACCGCAGCCAGCATGATCAGCCTCAGTGGCATCATAGCCCTGCTATTCACCCTGAAGGTTTTTTAGACTCATAGCTCATGAATGTTGAATGTGTAGCTATTGAGATACAAAAGAGTAAAACCCACGTTTATTTTTTTTATTTAGATTGTCTTGCGCTACATTCTGAAGCATATTGAAGCACTGTTTTATATTTTAATTTTGCATATCCCTCTTCATATTCAATAATAAAACAGTTCCATGTATTTTGTTTTTCTTCTTCATTTTCTTTAATCACTTTAACTAATTTAATCATTTTATCAAAATATAATTCAAATTGTTCGTTATTTAAATTTGTTGGGATTGGAGCTATAATATCAATATTTCCTATTTTTATTTTTATATTTTTACAGGGGTCATTACGCCCCATTTTTGTATAGAAATGATGTGCTTTTTGTACGATATGATAAATAGTATTTTTGATTAAATCATAAGCAGCTGGGAGTATCCCAGCAATTAAAAGTTCTACAAGATGTGTATTTATATAAATAATTACGTCAGAAAACATAGACATTTGAACGCCAAACTGCTGCTTTCCAAAAGATATGCAATATTTGTTTAATTCATTTTGTATATCTATTATTTTATCATCAGATAAGGGGTATATTTCTTGATATTCTTCATCAGACAATGTGCATCTACTTAGCTCCAAAGAAGATAAAGGAAATGCGACAGCAAGATCGAAAGCATTATTTACGGAGTTCATTTCAAAGCCTTATGATTTATGCCTCTAGGCGCGTGCAAGATTTCCTTTGCATGACATCGGGATAATGCGATCGAGTTGTTTCATACTCAACTCCGCATACCTCACAAGAACATGATTCTTTATCTCACTTTATAAGATTCTTCCAAATTTTTCAATATTTTATTAAAATTATGGGGCGTAGTGTGGGGCAGATTTGCGTCACAACGAAAAACGCTTCCGTTTTCTCGTAATAGCTTGATTTTCTTTGGCGTCATCAAGGGGATTTTAGTCCATGCCTACGGTGTAAAATTGCCGTTTTCAAGAGATGAGAATGCAAATGGGCCGTTCATCCTTCGCAAAGTGAAGGCGGACAAATCCAAAATAGGCCCCTGCCAAGGGGCCTGGAGGAGGAGAGCTTTGAGGAGGCAGAGCCTTTCCGGAAAATATCAACCTTTCTCTATGCAGCATATCAGCCGGCGGCAGATATTTTAACTGATACGCAAAGTCTGTAGAAAACAGGTCGTATTGATTGACACATACATGTTAATAGTATTATCTATATCGGCATAAAAATCCCGTTCGGGTGCTGAAAAAACTCGTGACAGCGCGCCTGTCGCGAGAAAATTCACCTTCCCCAAAGGAGATTCCCATGGCCGATCTTGTTGATATTGCACAAAGCGAAGAAAATCAGGATCGAGACGCCGCTATTCTGGCAGCCCTTGCCCCGCCCGCAGGATGCGAAGCCGGACCTTGCTGGATAGACGGTCATCCCCATTGCCGCATGTGCGAAAGCCCTATCCCGGCAAAACGCCTCAAGGCGATTCCTGGAACGGGATTATGCGTCTTCTGCGCGGCTGAAGCGCAAGACCTTCTTGCTGCCGCGCGCCGGACAAAGGGGAGAGAAGCGCTCTATTTTCCGCCTTCTTCTGCCCCAACGGCAATGCCCACCTTTCTGGAGTTGGGGTAGGGGCCGTCCGCGCAAAGCTCCTTTTCATGACAAGGCCGCAAGGCCCTCACGCGTAAAAGCCACCGCATGCAGTATACAGGCGGTGGCTTTTACGCGTGAGGGCTGTGGCCTTGCCTTGCGGAGCGCTTGTGCCCCAAAAAAAGCTATAAGCAACTATACTATATATTTTATGGCTGATTGTATGATTTTTTGACAGCGTTCCGAACAGGGCATCCGCTTGCGCCGCAAGCTTCATACGCAAAGCGCCCGTAGCGGGCCAAGGGGAAAGAAGGCGTTCACCGCGCCTTTCCCGTCATATTGCCCTTGCGAAAAGCTGCGATTCAGGCATAGTGATTCTGTATATTCTCAGGAGCAATGTGACTTAAGGCGACTAGTGAAAGCTACCGAAACTCAACGTAACAAAAGGAGTTATTAATGAAAATGCGTAGCTGGACTTTGCTTGTACTGACAGGACTTATGCTCGCCTGGAGCGCGACCGCCTTTGCCGCAGCAACCGGCTCACCGAACGACCCCAGCCGTGTGCTGCGTCAGGTGACCGCCCGGGGGGCGCATCTTGAACTGACCGTGCTCGATACGAAAGGACGCCCGGTTTCCGGTGCCAAAGTAAGCGCCGTGGCCAGCGATCTGAGCCAGATCGCCGCCGTTACCGGTCCGGATGGGACGGCCGTTCTTGATGGCTTGCCGGAAGAATCCACCGGGACCATCGCACAGGTCAAGAATCTTCGTTCCGTCAACTGGAACATCCGCCTGGAACCGGGCAAGTTGAACCACCTGATCGTTAAGTATGACACGCTCTGCTACGGCCTTGACCCCCGCAAATACCGCACCCCCCTTGTGGTCAAGCTTCCCACCGAGCAACCGCGCTTTGACCAGCGTTGGGCACCGGTGCACTACAGCACCTCTGTCTGGCCCTTTGACAGGGAGTGGCCGGTTGAAATGGGCAAGGTATGGCCGGTCAAGGGCGACAAGTTCATTGATGAGGCCCAGCAGCAGCTGAGCTATATCCCCATGGACGGCAGAGGGCAAATAACCCAGGCCTACTTCCGCCCTTGGGGCGAATACCAGGGCGCGGCCAAAATGCCCAAGGCCACCTGGTGGCATATTTCCGTATACAATTATGTAAATTGTGATCGCAAAAACCCTGCCCAGTAATGTGGGGCTCCGCCCCACACCCCGCCAAGGGCCTGAGGCCCTTGGAACCCACAATTTCCGAAAAACGGCGCTCTGCGCCGTTTTTCGGTGAAAGGGCAGAGGTCCTCTATAGCCCGGTGACAACGTTGCCGTTACGCTCGATCATATCAAGAATATTGGCGATTTGCCGTCCCTGAGGTGATTTGCGGCTGATTTCGCGTTCAAGGGAGGTTATGCCTTTCAGGACCGTAGAATGCCTGCGGTTGAACTGCCGCCCTATGCTTTCAAGCGACAGGTCCGTGTGCTTTCTGGCCAGAAAAAAGGCGGCGTTGCGCGCGCGCACGTTTTCCTGTTTACGGGAAGAAGAATGCAGCTGCTCGCGGCTCAAACCGAAGCCCTGGCACACATAGGTGATAATCGCCTCCAGATCGAGCACTGGCGAATGCGCCGCGTATTGCCCGACAACCTCCCAGGCCATCTGGAGCGTGATACGCGAATTGCACAGCTTTGCCTTGAGAATCAGGTTGTGCAGGCAGCTTTCTATCCGGCGCACATCAGTATGGATATGCCGGGCCAGCACGTCCTCCACATCGCCGGGCAGGGCTACCTGATGCAAGGAGGCCTTGGTCCGCAGGATTCTGCGGCGCGTATCTTCATCCGGGCGCTCAATGCCGGTCACCAGACCGGAAGAAAAGCGGGACTGAAGTTGGTCATCCAGACATTTTAAGTCGCGCGGAGCAAAAGAACTGGAGAACACGAGCTTGCTCCCCCGCTCCTGCAGCGCTTTTATTGTGGCCAGCAACTCGGCCTGCATCTTTTCCTTGCCCTGCAAAAAATGCACGTCTTCCAGCAGCAGCAGGTCCGCCGTACGGTAGCGCGCCTTAAAGCGATCCGTATCCTGGCTTTTGAGGGACAAGTAAAAGCGGGAGGCGAACTCTTCCGCAGTCAGGCATTCCACATGCGGCTGCTTTCTGTTGCACGCCGAATACAGGGTCTTGCCCACCGCATGCATAAGGTGTGTCTTGCCCAGGCCCGGAGCCGAGCTTAAAAACAAAATATCCAGGGGCATCGCGTCATTGCATATGCTGCGCGAAGCGGCGTGGGCCAACTCATTGCTGGGGCCGACCACAAAATCCTCGAAAGAATAGCGCCAGACGGGTGATCGCGTTGCTGCAGCGCTTCGCTCCTCGCTCCCGTCAAAGAGGGGAAGGCCCAGATGAACGGCTGCCAGAGGCCTGGGAGCGGGGGAAGCTGGCTGCGGGCTTTGCAAAGCCAGAGGACGGGGCGAGCCCGCCTGCACGGGAGAGGGCGGCATGAGAAGTTCGGCGCATCCCCCCTGCTCCGCTTCCCCGGCTTCAGAGGCAGGGACCGGACTGTGCGGGCTTCGAAACTGCTGTAAGTAGGACGAGGAGACAAGGGAGGCGGCCAGGTCATCATGCCCGGCCCCTTCTTCGCTGGGGCGGTCTTTGCCTGCGCGCTTCTCCCGCGCCGAAGAGAGCCCTTGCGGGCCGACTTGGGCCGGAGCCTTAGGGACCGGATATCGCTGCACCAGGCCGCTTTGGGCCAGAGCCTGCGCCGTACCGCCAGCCAGCTTTTTCCGCTCCTGGCTGTTCTGCGCCAAGGCGCTTTGGATCGGACTGCCGACCGAATTTTTCCGCTCCTGACGGTTCTTAATCGGGGAGTTTTGGGCTTGATGCGCCCGTATCCCGGCCCGGCATTCTATGCGCAGGGAACATTCGGGACCATAAACCGCCCGGGCAGCCTGCTCCAACAGGTGGCCGTACCAGGCGCGGACATGAGAGGCGGCAAATTCAGTTTGCGCGCACAGCACAAGGCTGCCCTCTTCCTGAACCGGGACAAGCGTGGAGACCCAAGCCTTAAGCTGCCCGGAAGGAAGTTGTTTTCCTAGAATTAACTGAATTTTTGCCCATTCTTCTTGCATGGATTCAGTTGTATGGAATTGCTCCGGGGGAGACAACGGCCATATTCCGCCCCCGCCGCTGTCAAGAGAAAAAAGTCTCCACAAGGGAATAAAAGTATATAACGACACAAATTAACTTAATATTTGTGATTGACACCGTCTGTATTGCTCTCTCTGAAAACCTTGCTTCCCAAGGCTCTCAGGCCCATAGCCCAGGACCGTCCACAGGGACAGACAAGGCTTTCAACAAAACAAATGGAGTTTTTCTTCAAATATCGAAGAAAAACTCCATTTTTCTCATTCCTAAGAATTTATGCTGTTTTTACGCGGGCGGACGGCAGAAAAAGTTTTTTTCTGGAAAATAAATTTTTCTATACTCTAGATCCCCTGTTTTTCTACGTCTTAGAGGATATATCTAGTAACTGATATTTTCCGCAGCTAAAACGCTCGCCCTCCGGGCAGTAGTGCAACTTTTCACATCGCGCTCCGGCTGTTGCGAATACCGGGGGAAGCACCTTGCGGCACTCCTTGAGCATGGCCCTGGCCAGGGCGCGGATTTCCCACTGGGCCCTGGAGCAGCAGCGCTGCTCGAAAAAGTTGAGCAGGGAGCGGCAGTTCATGGTCAGCACTATCCGTGTTTCCGCCGCCTGGGGCAGCAAAAAGCGCGCGTCCTCCTGAGCCTTGTCATGCCCGGCCCGCTCCAGCATATCCTTGATATCCCTGTATGCAGCGCCGATTTCCTCAATACAGCGCAAAAAACGCCCCTTTGCTTCCGGCAGGGCCGCTATGGAGGGCGGCAGGATGTGGTCAAAGGCGCTGCCGTCAACATAGCGCTGGCTCTGCTGAGAGTAGGAGGCAAGGCGGTGGCGCACCAACTGGTGGGTCAAGGCCCGGGAAACCCCTTCCACGGCAAAGGAAAAACTCACATGCTCAATAGGGCTCAC
>DBDO01000165.1:0-168 GCA_002293605.1 Desulfovibrionaceae bacterium UBA930 | reverse complement strand
TTCGGCCACATATCGCCCACAAAACCCGCATGGTAACACTGCCGAAAAGCCGCATAAATAAGCGCCAGGGCATCGGGCGTATGTGACAAAAGCTCCACCCGCAATTTAGTCTCAGCCATATATACTCCTGTTCCGGGGTCAGATCTCATTACTTTGGGGCTACCGCCC
>DBDO01000038.1 GCA_002293605.1 Desulfovibrionaceae bacterium UBA930 | reverse complement strand
GGGCCATCCCCTGCGGCCATGCCAAGCGCGCTCTTCAGTTCGTCAAGCGCGCCCAGGACAATCGCGCCGCCTTCCGGCCCGCCCTTATCGGAGCTTTGCCCCGGAGCCTCCTCTTGCTTCGGCTCCAAAGCCGGTGCCTCTTCCTCCAGGGGGCTGTATAAATGTGCCGCCGTCAATTTTTTGTCAAAACCCTCCTGGAGCGCGGCGGCTTCCTGCCCCTGCTTTGCGGGCAAAAGACCCTCAGCCGGGGGGATGGGCAGAAACTGTCTGCCGCCGCTTGGCCGTGTGGTTCTGCCGGTATTTTCAAGCTGCTGCGAAAGCTGCTCATAGAGCATGTCCGCAAGGCCGATGCCGCCTGCCGAGGCCATTTTTTTGCACAGTTCCACGTCAAAGAGGGACTGGTAGGTTTCTTCGTCCTTGCTGTGCAGGTAGCCTTCCTTGGGCACGTTCTTGCGCATCTGTTCCCACATCTTTTGCAGGAAAACAGCCTCAAAGCCCTCGCAGGACTCGCGCAGTTTTTCTTCCTTGCTGGCCGTGTCGCCAAAGCGCTTGCGCAAGGCGTCCATATCCAGCTTGCGCCGGATGAGATCGCTTTGCGTGGCTTCCTTGACCGCAAGGGCGGGGTCAGCGGCAAAGGCGTCCATTTATATGACCTCCAGGTGGGCGTGCAATGCGCCTGCGGCCTTCATGCTGCGCAAAATGGAGATGAGATCGCGCGGGGTCGCGCCCACGGAATTGAGCGCGTCCACCAACTCCTGCAAGGTCGCGCCTTCAAGAATGTTCAGGTTGCGGCGCTCTTCGCGCGCGGCAATGTCCGTGCTCTGAGTGACCACGGTCTGCCCGCCGCTGAACGCGCCAGGCTGGGAAACGTCCTGGTTTTCGCTCACCACGACCTGCAAATTGCCCTGGGCCACGGCCACGCGGGAAATGCGCACCTCGCGGCCCAGAATGATGGTGCCGGTCTTTTCATCCACCACCACCTTGGCGGCGTTGTCCGGCGTGATTTCTATATTCTCCAGCGAGGCCATCAGGGGCACGATGTTGTTTTTGAAATCCGGCGGTATGTCGAGCGTCACGGTTCCGGCATCGAGCGAGCGGGCGAAGGCCCCGCCAAGGGCGCGGTTAATGCGGTCCACCACCTGGTTCGTGGTGCTGAAATCCGGGTTGCTCATGCTCAAGGTGAGCGATTCCTGGCTGTTAAACTCAAAAGGCACGCCGCGCTCAATAATCGCCCCACCGGGAACCTGCCCCACGGTGGTGACGTTTTTCATGGCCTGGGCCTGCTCCCCGGTAACGGAAAAGCCGCCCACCGTGAGTGCGCCCTGCGCCAAAGCGTAAATCTTGCCGTCAACGCCCTTGAGCGGGGTTTGAATCAGCACCCCGCCAAGCAGGCTGGTGCTGTCGCCAAGCGAAGACACGGTCACATCCAGGCGCGAGCCGGGCTTGGCCGACACGGGCATGCGCGCCGTCACCATAACGGCGGCCACGTTCTTGGGCTTCATCTGCTTCAGATCCACCTGNNCGCATGGTAAAGGCGGAATCCTTCTTGTCTCCGGTGCCTGAAAGGCCGACCACCAGACCGTAGCCGATAAGCTGGTTGTCGCGCACCCCGCCAAAGGAGGCGATATCCTTGATGCGCACTCCCTCGGCGGAAGAGGCGAAAAAGAGCCCCGCAAGGAGCGCAAAAAGAAAGAAAAGAAAGGCGACAGGGGCGCTGTAAAAACGAAGGGGCGTGGTCCGGGCTGTGCTGCTCATCGCTGATCTCCTTGGCGCATGGGCGAAACAGTCAAGAAACCGTCTCAAATATACGCCTTGGGGCTGATGAAGCAAAAAGTAGGCCAAAAGAAAGCGGGAGGACTTTCGCCCTCCCGCTCAGGTGACGCTTCCCTGATATGAGGCACTATTCTCAGCAGTTCAGAATATTCTGCAAAATCAAGGCCGCTTCAGCCTCGCTCATGGCTGTCACATCGCTATGGAACTGGTTTTGCGACTGAAGCGTGATGCTTTGCAGGGTATCCTCTCCATCTTTGAGCGTAATTTGCAGCTCATTGCTGTTCAGGAAGGTGGCGTCCAAAGAACCGCTGCCCATCTCGACCCTGAAGCTGGACTCGGAGAGCCTGCTCAGGTTGCCGCTGCTCAAGAGGTCGTCCAGGCTTCGGTCCTCGCCCAGCAAATCGTTGAAGTTCAGCTTGATGCTGTCGTGATCCATACTGTCCGTAGCGCCGGAGCCGCCCAAAACTGGGATGAGCGTGCTTTCTTCCCAGTCGCTCACTTCAACCCCGAGCGAGACAAGATCACCGTCCTGCCAGCTATAGTTGAAGTCAAAGTCCACAATGGTGTCCGAGCCGCCAAACTGGCTGCCCTCCCAGGCAAAGGAGAAGATATCGCTGCCCGTGCCGCCGCTTATGCTATCGTTGCCCGCTCCGGCGTAGATGATGTCATCGCCCGCTCCGGCATCGATAAGGCTGCCCTCTGCCGCGGCATAGAGCCTGTCCGCCCCGCTCGTGCCGTGCTGCGGCTCAGGCGGATTGCCCAGCTTGATGTTCAGCTCGCCAGAGGCGCTCAGGCCCCCTGCGTCCGTAACCGTCACCGAGACGCTGTCCCAGACGTTCAGATCGGGCGCGATTGCCGCATTTTTGGGCGTATACATGACCTCGGTATCGCCCAATTCCCCGTTCCAGAAAAAGGTCAGCTTGCCGTATTCCGTTTCAAAGGCCTTGTTTGAATCGTTCAAAGGCACGACATAGTCCTGGCCCATGATGCTGACTGTCAGGGTCAGCGTATCGCCCTGCCTGCCGAAATCCGCATCGGCAAGGGAGATATTGCCCGTG
This sequence comes from Desulfovibrionaceae bacterium UBA930, assembly GCA_002293605.1. Classification (GTDB taxonomy): domain Bacteria; phylum Desulfobacterota; class Desulfovibrionia; order Desulfovibrionales; family Desulfovibrionaceae; genus Frigididesulfovibrio. The sequence continues at coordinate 3,503 of DBDO01000038.1, read as the reverse complement.
ATGAAACTGCCGGAAAGCTTCGTAAGCTGGAGCTCGGGAAGGGACAGTTCGGGCGCGTGGTTTATCGGGCTGACATCGATGCTGATGACAGCCGAGCCCGTTCCCTTGTACGCGGCCCCGTGGCTGTCTTCAAAGCGCACGGTGAAGCTTTCCTTTCCTTTGGCGTGCTCATCGGTCAGCTCGTAGCTATAGCGGCCATCCGTGAAGACCCGCAAGGTGCCGTATTGCCCGTCAAGTTCGAAGTAGTCTCCGTTCAGCGTGCTTTGCGTTCCCACGCCGGTGATGGTGATGGCATCACCATGGGCATCGGTCAGCCCCAGCGTGCCCTCTACCGTTCTGGCCGCGCCTTCGGGCTCTGCGTTGCCGCCGCCGATTGCCTTGAGCAGTCCGCCTGTAGCTACGGGCGCGGTATTCGGGCCGTTCAGGGTAACGGTAATACGGGCCATATCGCTTAAGGCACTGTCGCCGTAGCCGTCCGTAACGCTCAGGTCAAAGTGCAGTTGCTGCCCGTTCGGCGGGGTCGCGCCTTCCGCCAGGGTGAAGCTGTATGCGCCCGTGGCCTTATCGATAAGCAATGTGCCGTACTCGCTTACCACACGGAAGGCAGCTTCCAGCTCCTCGCCGCCTGTCACGGATGCAACGCGCACCGTATCACCGTCCACATCGCGCATGGCAAGGGTGCCGCGCGCGATACGGCCCTCGCCCTCGCCGCGCAGGAAGTCGGCAATGAGGGCGCTGCTGTTCTGCGCCGCCGGGGCCAGGTTGAAGCTCTCCGGATCCAGCGGGCCAAGATTGGCCTGCCCTGTGGCAAAGGCATAGCTCGCATCCGCATGCTTGCCGCCCCCGCCAAGGCCGTCCGCGCTTTCATAGGAGCCCGCCACATAGCTGAGGGCCTCCCCGGCATAGCCCGCGCCCACTGTGAACAGGGGCGTGGCCGAACTCGCCGTGCCGCTTAAGCGGTACATGTAATAGACATCCCCTTCCTGGGCCTGCCCGCTTTCTCTCAGGGCGAGCAGAATGGGGTCGTTTTGCTCAAGGCGGGTCCAGTCTTCCGGCGCGCTGACGCCAGCGGGCGTTTTGACCAGGAAAAAGCGCACTTCCGAGCCGTCCGTATCAGTAAAGTCGGCAGAGAGTTCCACGGCGACTTTCGCGCTGTGCCCTGCGATTACTACGGGCTCGCCCTGCAGCTCGCCTGTGGGGCTGCCGGGAATATCGCTTACCGGCCTCACGCTCACCTCTTGCGTGACTGCAAACTCCCTGAGCGCGCCGGAGGCATCGTCGCGCACGCTGTAGAGAACTTCAAGCGGGAACTCTCCGCTCTTGTCCTCACCGGCCTGGAAGTAGTAGTTCCCGGCCCTGGCCTCGTCTATATCCAGGCTGATGAGGCCCTGTACAGCCGCCACGGGTGCGCCGCTTGCGTCAAAGAGCGCGCAGCCTGCGGGCAGTTTGATGGAAAGGCCTGCCAGGCTTTCACCGGATTCGGCATCCAGATCGATGACAAGCTGGGCGCGGCCCACGTTGTCAGCGGCATCTTCCGTACCTTCAATAGCGCTGACGTGCGCATCGTCCTCAGCGGTCTGCACATCGCTCACGCGGAACTCTACTGTGCTGCCCTGCGTAAAGGCCCCTTGTGAGGCGTCAGGGCTTAAGGCCTGCTCAGAGGCCAGGGCCGCGGTTTTAAAGCTGTACTCCGCATCCAGCCCTGCGGGCGCTGTCAGCGTGACAACTACCGCGGCCTTGCCTTCGGCATTGGCTGTGGCCGGAATCTTCCAGTAGCGCGCGCCGTCCGTGTGCTCATAGGTAGCATAGCTGCCGCTCCAGCCCTCCTGCACTTCCACCAGCACAAAATGCTGCTCCAGGCTTTCGCTGACCGCATCGTGGTCGGGGAAGAGAGCCGAGACGGTAAAGCTCACCGCTTCGCCGCCCTTGGCCGCAGTATAGGGCTCTGCAAAGGCCGGGCCTTCTCCCTGCACCTCTGCCGGGGCGGAGTGCGCGGCGCTTACCGTGATGGCGGCCTTGCCGGAATAGCGTTCCTCGCTGCTTGCGCCGGAGAGTATGTCCTGCACCTGCGCTTCAAAGGGAATGCTCAGTGTGCCGTTCCAGTAGGCCGCAGGCTGGAAGGAGACCGCCTTAACATCGCTGCCGGAAATCTCGTACAGGCCCTCGGCATTGGCTACAGCCGGAAGGCCATTCACCAGCAGCAGGCCATTTTGCACGTCCGCCGCCTTGATGAAGAGTGCGCAAACCTCCTCGCTGGCATGGCTCGCCGTAAAGCTGAGGGCAATGGCCCCGCTCGTATCCGTCTGGTTTTCGGCGATTTCGCCGCCAGGGCTGCTCACGCTTTCGCTTTCCACCACGCCGATATACACGCGGCAGGATTCGATATGCTCGGCCCAGTTGTTGACAAGCGTCAGTTCCCCGTCCTTCTGGCTAAAGGATTCCACCGCGATTGCGCCTGCTTTAAGCTCATCGTAGCTATCTGTTGTCACTGTCGGGGCTGTGACATCAAAGCGCACATGGGCCGTGCCGTTGCCCTCAAGCCAGTCCCTTGAAACTTCCAGGCCGTAGAAGGATTCGCCCGCCTCGTTGTAGATGAGTTGCGGGAGCCCTTCTCCAAGGACGGTAACGCCATCCCCGGCAAGAATGGCGATCTTCCCGCAGGTCCACTTGCCGTCATTGGCCAGCACCACGTAGTGGCTCTCATGGGAGTGGGTCTCATAGCCGTAGGTGTCGGGAAAGCGAACATCCATATAGAGCGAGGCCGTACCGCCGCTGGCAGCGGAGGAGCCGCCCTTTTCGGCGACCAGGCGCATTCCCTCAAAATCCACCACTGGCTGCTGGGCCACGGCGTCAACAACTATGGTCAGCTTGCCGTCTGCTGCGCCATCCTTATCCTTGTCTTCCATTCCGCCAAAGCGGCGTATATCACCGGACAGGCTGTCGGTGATCGCAGCCTCCCAGATAATGGACGTATCCTCGCTGTTGTAGCCCTTGGCGCTGAAGCGCAGGCCTTCGCCAAAGCGTTCGCTCTTCGCATCATAGAGCCCGGATTCGAAGAGGTTGTCGCCGGTAAAAACGAGCACAAGCTTGCCGGGGTAGTTGGCCTGATCCTGCACGATCTTCCAGCTGACGCCTTCAATTATGCCCATCTTGCCCTGCAATATTGTGTCCCCGTAGGCAATATCCCCGTGATCCGGGTCGTAGGCAAGGGAGAAGGATGTGAAGCGATCGTTCGTGTCCCCGCTCATCTCAATGGCAATGGCCCCGGCGTCCTCAATACCGGCGGGCACATCATCGTGCTCGTAGCTGTCGTTCACGCGCACGCTGATATCGGTGTTCACGTAGGAAACCGTGACAGCCAGGGTCCCGCCTTCGGTAAAGGCCATATTGTTGCCCAGCTCCAGTTCGCCGCCCGGATTCAGGGCGGCTTCCAGCCGCTCCTCGGTCATGGCCCCGTATTTCAGATTGTAGCTGGTGCTGCCATCCTCGTTGCGCACGGTCAG